>CAMDXD010000334.1 GCA_945877995.1 Bordetella parapertussis | reverse complement strand
CCCGGGCTGCCGAAGCGGCGGCCGAGCACTGTCTTCTCGCCGGCGTCGTGAAGGCGATCGACGAAACGGAAGCCGGACGTCCCGATCGGGTCGACAGTCCATCCGGTGAGCACGCGCGCCAGTTCGCGCACGTCGCGCTGGGTGTAGCCACCATCGACGCCCAGCGTATGCAGTTCCATCAGCTCGCGCGCGTAATTCTCGTTGATGCCGCGCACCGTGCCGCGCGGCCCCGGCGTGCCGTCGGCGACGTTCTGGTTCTGGTCCAGGTAGAACAGCATCGCCGGATGGCGCGCGCTCGCCAGCAGCAGGTCCTGGAATCGGCCGAGCACGTTCGGGCGGATCGCATGCACCGCATAGTGGCCGGCGAACGGCCGCACCGTGAGGCGTCCCGCGAACACGTTCAGGTGGTTGAACCAGAACTCGGTCATGCGCGACAGCAGCGGGTTCTCGAGTGCCGGATCGGAGCAGCTCATCATCCGCCAGGCCGCAGCCTGCTGCGCGGAGGTGCGTGTGTAGAGCGGTGCAGGCTCGCGCGCGGGGCCGGCCGGCGGTTGCATCTGGTCCGTTGCGATCGCCGCTGCGGATGCCTGTGCGACCTTCTGCCGTTCCTCGCGTTCGCGCCGCGCTTCGGCGAACACGGAGGGCAAGGGCGCACTCACGGTGGGCAACTGCTCGGGCACCCGGGCCGGCTGGCGGCTGGCTTCGAAGGCGCGGTCGACCTCGTCCAGGGCCCAGCCCCGTGCGCCACCGGGATGCGAGCGGATCGCCGCGACGCGATCCTCCGACGGCCAGTAGCCCAGGCGGGACGCGGCACGCCATACCGCCTGCGAGTCGGTCAGCACCGCCGCGCGCGGCGGGTTGGCCGTGGCCGCCTGCGCGGAGGGCGCGATGCCGGATGCGAGCGCGGTCAGGGTCAGCGTCAGCGCCAGCACCGAGGCCAGCCTGCGCCTTGCGACCGGGTGTGTGATGTCCGGCACGGGCCGGGCCCGGCAGTTCGATACAAGCGCGGCGGACAGCATGTTGACGCTCCGACAGAAAGTGAGAACGATGGAGCGCAGTTTAAGCACGGATGCCCGGCTTTCCGCCGTGGCGGAATGGTGATTTTTGTGAGCAATTGTTTCGCGGTCCAGGTGGGACTTGGCCTGCATCGGTCCGCTACAATGCGTTTTCGGTCTGATTCCCTGCTTCTTCAACCCGATGGAGACCTGCGATGGATACCGCCTCGACGCCTGCGACCGAAGTCCTCCAGTCCTATCCCGGGTTCAGCATGCGACGGCTGTCGCCGGCGCTCGGTGCAGAGGTGCGCGGGCTCGACCTGTCGAAGCCGATGCCGCGCGAGGCGCTGCGCGCGGTGCGCCAGCTGCTCTACGAGAACTGCGTGCTGCTGGTGCCGGGTCAGTCGCTCGATGAATCGCAGCAGGTGCGCTTCGGCGAATGCTTCGGCACGCTGGCGGCGACGCTGGGCAAGTACGCGTCGCTGCAGAAGAGCCATCCGGCGGTGATGTACGTCACCAACGAGAAGGAAGACGGCAAGTACCTCGGCGCGCTGCCCGACGGAGAGATGTATTTCCATTCCGACCGTTGCTATGTCGAACATCCCTGCCTGTGCACGATGCTCTACGGCATCGACATCCCTTCGAAGGGTGGCGATACCTGCTTCGCCAACCAGTACAAGGCCTACGATGCATTGCCTGATGACGTGAAGCGGCGCATCGAAGGAATGCAGGCGGTGCATGCCTACGAACCGGGCTACTACTCGCAGAACGCGGTGACGCTGACCCGCATCGAGCCGTCCGCCAATGCGCTGACCGCGGCGCATCCGATGGTCGTCACGCATCCGGCCACCGGTCGCAAGGCGCTGTACGTGAACCGCCTGATGACCGCCTACATCGTCGGCATGCCGCGCGAGGAGAGTGCGCAGCTGCTCGAATGGCTGTTCGACCACCAGGAGCAGCCGCAGTTCGTCTACGCGCACAAGTGGACGCCAGGCGACGTGGTGATCTGGGACAACCGCTGCGTGAACCATGCACGCACCGACTTCGATGCAGGCGAGGCGCGCAAGCTGCGCCGGGTGGTGGTCGAGACCGAAGACGCGCTGTAGTCGCGCTCGGGGCACGCCGCGGGCACGCCGCGTGCGCGCCTCAGCGATCGTGGTCCGGGTCGCTCTTCCAGAGGTCAGACAGGTATTCGTGCTCGCGCGTGTCGACCCATGACACGCGCGACTCTACCGGGCGGTCTGCGTAGGTGTAGGCGATGCGGCGGATGCGCAGCACCGGCTGGCCGGCGCGCAGGCCGAGCAGCCTGGCGATCGACGCGGGACAGGCGACCGCGGACAGACGTTCGCTGCTGCGAACCACATTGATGCCGTAGTCGGCCTGGTACAGGCCGTAGATCGTGCCGGGCCGGCCCTCGAACCGCTGCCGCTCGAGGTCGGGGAACAGCGGCGCGGAGATCGATATCTCGTCGACGATGACCGCCCGCCCGCCGAGCAGCAGCAGGTTGTCGATGCGCAGGATCGGCGCATCGCGCTCGATGCCGAGTTCCCGGGCGACGGTGGCGCTCGCGGCGGCCCGGCGGAAGCTGCGCAGGACCGGACGCGGCATCTCGCGCGCCGTGCCGGGCGGCCGGCCGGTGCCGTCGGCGCGCGGCACGACATGGAAGAAATGGAACAGCAGGCGGTCGGCGGTATGCGTGGCCACGAAAGTGCCTCGGCCCTGCTGCCTGACGAGGATCCGGCCCGACACCAGTTCGTCGATCGCCTTGCGCACCGTCCCGATCGACACGCCGTACTGCTGCGCCAGTCGGGACTCCGACGGCAGTGCCTCGCCCGGCTTCCAGGTGCCCTCGGACAGCGCGCGCGTCAGCCGCCGCTGCAGTTCGCGGTAGAGTGGGATACCCGATGCACCACCAGTCGGCAGCGCAGATGCGCTGGTGGAACCGTCGCCCGCCGTGGCGGCCGCGCGTGCCGGGGGCGCGCGGCGCACCGCAGCGGAAGGCTGATGTTCGTTGCTCATGGCGTGGCGAGTCTATTCCAGGCGCGTGCCGTTTGGAACGAATTCATATAGATGAGTTGTTTGACTCGTTGCCGACGGTTCAATATGATCGGCGTCCTTCCGGCTCCTGTCGCCGACGGCCGATCGCGGCCGGCGGACGTCCGAGCCGACCCTGAAATCCCCCAGGAGGAACGATGATTCACTTCGTGGTGCACGAAGACGGTGACGGCGTCGGTGTCGTGGTCGTCGAAGGCGTCAAGGCCGGAACCGAGCTGACCGGCTGGATCATGGAACAGGACACCGAGATCAAGGTGGTCGCGAAGAGCGACATCCCGATCGGGCACAAGGTGTCCCTGATCGATTACAAGGCGGGCGACACCGTGATGAAGTACGGCGTGGATATCGGCAAGGTGGTCGCGCCGATCGCGCGTGGCGAGCATGCCCACGTGCACAACATCAAGACGAAGCGCTGGTAGCCGACCCCACCCGATTAGAGGAATTCCGACATGGATCTGAGCAAGGCCACCTTCTGGGGCTTCAAGCGTGAGAACGGCCGCATCGGCGTTCGCAACCACGTGATCATCCTTCCGGTCGACGACCTGTCGAACGCCGCGGCCGAAGCGGTCGCCCACAACATCAAGGGCGCGATGGCGCTGCCGCACCCGTACGGCCGCCTGCAGTTCGGCGCCGACCTCGACCTGCACTTCCGCACGCTGATCGGCACCGGGTCGAACCCGAACGTCGCCGCCGTGGTGGTGATCGGCATCGAGGACGGCTGGACGAAGAAGATCGTCGACGGCATCGCCGCCACCGGCAAGCCGGTGACCGGCTTCGGCATCGAGGGCCATGGCGACCACGAGACCATCCACAAGGCCTCGAAGGTTGCGCGTGAGTACGTGCAATGGGCCTCCGAGAAGCGGCGCGAAGAGCGGCCGCTGAACGACCTCTGGGTGTCGACCAAGTGCGGTGAGTCCGACACCACCTCGGGCTGCGGCGCGAACCCGACGGTCGGCAACGCGTTTGACAAGCTCTATCCGCATGGCACCACGCTGGTGTTCGGCGAGACCTCCGAGATCACCGGCGGCGAGATGCTGGTGGCCGAACGCTGCCGCACGCCGGAAGTGCGCGAGAAGTTCATGTTCATGTTCAACCGCTACCAGGACATGATCAACCGCTGGAAGACCGACGACCTGTCCGAGTCGCAGCCGACCAAGGGCAACATCGCCGGTGGCCTGACCACCATCGAGGAAAAGGCGCTCGGCAACATCCAGAAGATCGGCCGCAACTGCCTGGTCGACGGCGTGCTCGACAAGGCCGAAGCACCGACCCATCCGGGCCTGTGGTTCATGGACTCGTCGTCGGCCGCGGCCGAGATGGTGACGCTGTGCGCGGCCGCTGGCTACACGGTGCACTTCTTCCCGACGGGCCAGGGTAACGTGATCGGCAACCCGATCCTGCCGGTGATCAAGCTCTGCGCCAACCCGAAGACCGTGCGTACGATGGGCGAGCATGTCGACGTCGACGTGTCGGGGCTGCTGCGCAAGGAGATGAACCCCGACCAGGCCGGCGATGCCTTGCTCGAGTGCATGTTCCGCACTGCGAATGGCCGGCTGACCGCGGCCGAGGCGCTGGGTCACCGCGAGTTCGTGCTGACCCGGCTGTTCGAGAGCGCCTGACATGGGCGGGGCAGGGCCGCCCGCGGGCAATCGCGCGGGCGGCAACCCCGGCAGCGGTGCGGCCGGGGGGCCGGACGTCCCCGG
>CAMDXD010000333.1 GCA_945877995.1 Bordetella parapertussis | reverse complement strand
CCAGGTTCGCCTGGTCGCGCGCGACGGCTGCCTTGGCCTGGTTGACGGAGGCATCGAACGTGCGCGAGTCGATGCGGAACAGCACCTGTCCGGCACGCACCCGGTCGCCCTCCTTGACCATCACCTGGGTGAGCAGCCCGGACACCTGTGGCCGCACCGCGACCACGTGTTCGGATTCGATCGTGCCAACCACGTCGAGCACCACCGGCATTGGTGCAATCTCGACCATTGCGGTGCGTACCACCGTGGCCGGACGCCCCCCCTTGCCGGCCTTGCCATCTTTCGAGGCTGCCTTCTTGCCGTCCTTGCCGGACGCGGTGTCTCCGAACGGGCTCCAGCGGCCGGTCTGCCATGCGCCCAGGCCGAGCGCGGCAACGATGACCAGCAAACCCACCAGCAGTATGACGAATCGCTTCATGTCTATTTCTGCACCGGAAGTGACGGGGAGGAGGAAGCGCCGGGGGTGGATGCCGATGCGGGTGGCACGGGCGTGCCAGAGGCCGCACCGGGCGCACCTTGAGCGGCGCCGGCCGCGAGGGGCAAAGACCCCAGCGCGTAATTGAGCTGGGAGAACGCGGTGTACCAGTTGAACTGCGCGGCTATCTGCTGCACCCTCGCATTCACGTCATCGGCCTGCGCGGTGATTACTTCGAGCAGGCTGCCGACGCCGCCCTTGTATCGGGCCTCGGAGACCTCCAGCGACTGGGCTGCAGTACGCACCAGCGACTCTGCCGTGGTCAGCGCTGTATTGGCCGTCTGCAGGTTGAAATAACCCTGCCAGACATCCAGCTCGACCTGATTGGACAGCAGGTCGCGCGTGGCAAGCTGGCGCTGGGTATTCGCTTCGGCCAGCCGTGTGTTGTAGGTGTCGCGAAAACCAGTGAACAGCGGGATGCTCACCGCCACGCCGAGCGACCAGTTGAGGTTGTCGGTGCGGCTGACGAAAAAGTTCTCGGCATAGATCGCGGTGGCCGCCACCGACGGCAGGCCGGCCGCGGCGATCGCGCGCGCGTTGGCCGAGAGCGATCGGGCGGCAGCCTCGGCGGCGACCAGATCGGGGCGACCGTTCTTGGCGCGCTCGACCAGTTCGGCGACCGATTCGCTGAGCCTCTGCGCCTCGAGGCGCGGCGGTACGGGCGCCAGTGAGAAGCGTATGGTCACCGGCAGGCCGACGGCAAACGCAAGGCGGCCGCGCGACTGCGACACCAGGCCTCCGGCCTGCTGCACGGCGAGCCTCGCCTGTGCGACTGCGGTCTCGGCCCGGTAGACGTCGCCGATGGTCGCAAGCCCGCTCTGGCGGCGGCGCTCGGTGGCATCGAGGGTGGTCTGTGCGTTGCGCAAGGAGATTTCGCCCGAGCGCACCAGCTGTTCGGAGCCGAGCAGCGCGTAGTAGGCCTGCTCGACGTTGAACGCGACCGTCTGCAGCGTGCGGTTCTGCGACAGGTTCGCCGCCAGCAGGTTATAGCGCACGGCTTCCAGCTGGTTCGACCGGACGCCGAAATCGAACAGCGCGTAGGACAGCGTGACGCTGGGCGTGTAGCGCTCGATCAGCGGCTGCAAGGTACCGGTCTGGCTGATCTGGCGCGCACGGGCGTAGCCGAGTGCGCCGGAAGCCTGCACCGAGTAGTCCGCCAGCTCGATCCCGACCTGGGCAGCGGCTGCGCGCGCGGCGGCCCAGCTCACGCGCGTCTGCGGGTTATTACGCAGCGCGAGGTCGGTGAGCTCGGCCAGCGTCAGCGGCCGTTCCGGGTGCGGGATCTCGACGGTCGGGCTCGGGCTGGAAGGCAGGCGGTCACCGACCCACGGGGAATAGGGGTGCTGGGTGATCAGGCTTTCTACATTGCGGGGATCGCGCCACCAGCCTTCGGCCGCCAGCGCGGTGCCGGACAGGCCTGGCACCGGCGACAAGCCTGTCGCCAGGGTAACCATTGCCGCGCCGACGATGGCCGAGCGCGCCGCGCGTTCGTGGCGCCGCCGCGCCTGCTGCCAGTTCTTGGAATGCATCGACTGCCGACTCGCTTTTGTGGTGTTGTTGCAGCGCGGACAAAGCAATAAGCGGGCTAGCAGCCCGCCGAATCCCTGGTTCGTCCCCGGAATGGTGATTCTAGTATGTACGACCGCGATTCGACCGCCGGGTGGATGATTTCAAAGACAAAAACTATAACCCATGGATTTCGATCGGTGCGGCCTGCGTGCGCAGAATGTCTGGATCGGGCGTTGCCGGCCATCAGGCACACCCTGTCGTGCGCAAGGGCGTGATTTGCCACCATTGATCGTGCTCTACCCGGTGCGTATGCTGTTTGGTATGGCAGAAACGCCCCCAGGTATCCTGACCCGTGGACCTGTCACGAAAGCAAGTCCGTACGCGCGCGGCGATAAACCCGGCTTGGCACGCTGCCGTTAATGATGTAATGACGGCATCGCGAGGTAGCACGCCCGCACCGTTGCATCGATCGATGGACGGTACGGATCGTCGCGGCGGAGGTTCGACTGCAACATATCGTCGTGGCTGGAAAGTCGGTGGGCCTGTTTCTTGTGAATTCCGATTCGACGGAGGTGCACCGTGACTGATTTGTTCAGCCAGTACTGCGATCGTTACGAGGCACCGCAGGCAGACGAGATGTCCCTGCCCGAGTATCTCGATCCGCGTCGCGCAAGTACGAGAAGGTCGAGATCGTCTTCGTGCGCCATACCGACCGGTCGCTGGTCGCAGCGGAAGCAACCGAGGTGCTCAGGCATCTTGCGCGGCTGTGGGGGTTTGCCGTGCGTCTAGAAGCGATCGATGCCGAGGGCCGCCTCGACCATTACCGCGAGTGTGCGGCATGACGTGGCGTTCCCGATGAGCCCGCCGTGGACGACGGTACGCGATGCGGAAGCGGCGCAACGGTTGCGCCGCCTGGTCGAGCGAAACGCCGGCGCCGGCAGCCTGGCCGAGGGTGCGCTGCTGATCGCAAGGGAGCACTACCCGGATCTCGACATCGACCACTACCTCGCGCGGCTCGATACGCTCGGCGCGATGCTGAACGCGCAGGTGCCCGATGACGCAGACGAGGTCGAGCGCGTCCTCGTACTCAATCGGTTCCTGTTCGAAGAGCAGGGTTTCGGGCCGAACCAGGATGACTTTGCCGATCCGCGCAACAGCTTCCTGAACGAGGTGCTTGAACGGCGCGTGGGTATCCCGATCACGCTGTCCATCGTGTACATCGAAGTCGGGCGCCGGATCGGACTCGCACTGGACGGACTGTCTTTCCCGCAGCATTTCCTGGTCAAGTGCGTGCTGCCGGAGGGCGCGGCTGTGCTCGATCCGTTCCTGGGGGGCGCGTCGCTGTCGATCGAAGCGCTGCAGCGCCGGCTGGGAGCGCTGCGATCGGGGCACCGCCCATCCAGGGCCGAAGTGTCCGCCCTGCTGGTCGCGGCGTCGAGGCGCGAGATCCTGGCGCGGGTGCTGCGCAACCTCAAGGCGGTCTACCTCGGGGCGCAGCAGTACGGCGAGGCCCTGGTCGCGTCCGAGCGCCTTCTGATGCTGACCCCGACGGCCGCCCCGGAGGTGCGTGACCGGGGCTGGCTGTACCACCGGCTCGACTGTTTCCGAGCGGCGCTGGCGGACTACCGCCGCTATCTCGAACTCGCACCCCTGGCATCCGATGCCGACGAGGTGCGCGGGCGGGTCATCGAACTGGAAGTCCTCGCTGCCCGGGTCAACTGAGCCGGTCGGCGCAGGATATGATCCCGAGGGAGGCGGCACCGGTCGACGCTGTCCTGTCCTCACGTTGCGCCGATGCCCGTCTGTTCCTGCCTTCTTTTCTGGTCCTAACTTCTCTTTCCGCTGGTCATCTCGATGAGCCCCTTCCTGTACTGGATAGTCGCCGGCTTCCTGTTGTTGATCGTCGAGATGACGAGCGGTACGTTCTACCTGCTGGTACTCGGGTTGGCGGCATTCGCTGCCGCCCTGGCCGCCTGGTCCGGTGCGACCATCGGCGCGCAGGCCGGCATTGCGGGTGTCGTCGCGCTGGCCGGGGTTGGCGTGGTCTGGAAGATGCGCGCCGGCGATACCCCGGCAGTTTCCGGCAACGCCCTCGACGTCGGCGGGATGGTCACGCTCGAGAGCTGGGTCGACCGCGGCGCGGGACTGGCGAAGGTGCGCTACCGCGATGCCCAGTGGGAGGCCCGGGTTGCGCTCGACCCCGGCCAGCAGGTACCCGAGCCGGGTACCACGCTGTACATCCGCAATCTCGCCGGCAACCTGCTCGAGGTATCGGCGACACGATGAGGCGCGACCCGCGGCGTTTCGACCCGAAGGATTTCGACCTCAGCAAGATCGATCTGGCGAAGCTCCTGCCCGGCCGGTCAGGGCTGCTTCGGCCGGCGCAGCCCGCCCAACTCATCCATGAACCGCTCGCGAGCCGAGGAGGCCCTGCCATGTTGCCCAAGCTGATAATCGTCGCCGTGATTGCGGCTGTGATGTCGACCATCCAGGACCTGGCGCCATTCGCGCCCTGGTTCTTCTTCGTTGCGTTCGCCATCGTTGTCGTGATCGAATCGGTGCGCGTGATCCCGCAGCAGCAGGCCTGGGTGGTCGAGCGGCTGGGCAAGTTCCACGACGTGCTCGAGCCCGGACTGCGCATCATCGTGCCGTTCGTCGACCGTATCCAGTACAAGCACTCGCTCAAGGAAGTGCCGCTCGACGTGCCCGAGCAGACCTGCATCACGCGCGACAATACCCAGCTGTCGGTGGACGGCATCATCTATTATCAGGTGACCGATCCGCGGCTT
>CAMDXD010000332.1 GCA_945877995.1 Bordetella parapertussis | reverse complement strand
CCCGACTCGGCGATGGTCGGCACGTTCGGCATCGTCGGCAGCCGCTGCGGGCTGGTGACCCCGAGCGCACGCAGGCGGCCGGCGTTGACCTGGCCGAGCCCTGCCGTCACCGTCATGAAGCCGATCTCGGACTCGCCGGCGGCGACTGCCGCCACGGCGGGCGGGCCACCCTTGTAGGCGATATGGGTGAGCGCGATGCCGGTGCGGCTCTTGAACAGTTCGCCCGACAGGTGCTGGCCGGAGCCGATGCCGCCGGACGCATAGTTGAGCGCATCCGGCTTTGCCCGCGCGAGCGCGACCACGTCCCGCACCGACTTCACCGGCAGCGACGGGTGCGAGGCGAGCAGGTAGGCGCCGGTGCCCACGCGCGACACCGGCATGAAGTCGCGCAGCGCGTCGTACTGCAGGTTCGCGTACAGGCTGCGGCTGGGCGCGAGCACCACGCTCACGCCCATGAACATCGTGTGCCCATCGGCCGGTGCCTTTGCCGCGACCTCGGCACCGATGTTGCCGCCCGCACCGGGACGGTTCTCGACGATCACCGTCTGCCCGAGCGCCTCGCCGAGTCGCGGCGACAGGATGCGCGCGATCACGTCGCCGGCACCGCCGGCCGGGAATGCATCGATGATGCGCACCGGCCGGGTCGGGAAGCCCTGCGCCAGTGCAGCCACGGGTGCCAGCGGGACCAGGCCGGCGAGTAGCGCCAGGCCGACGGTCGCGAAGCCTGCTACAGGTGCTGTCTGAACCATGCGGCGGTCTCCTGGTGGATGATGCTTGCGATGGCGGGATTGCGGAACTCGTAGGTGTCGTAGTGGCCAGCGCCGGCAAGACGGACCAGCCGGCGCGGCTCGCCGCAGCGCTCGAAGCAGGCGAGCTGCTCTTCCACCGGCACCAGCGCATCGCGGTCGGCCCAGAACATCAGCACCGGCCTGGGCGCAATGCGATCGACCACCCACTCGGGGCGGTAGCGGATGCAGGCCTCGGCGCTCTCGAGGTCGATGTCCTCGGGCGGCAGCGGCTGTCCCTGGGGGAACTGAGCAGCGCGCGTGCGCAGCGCGTCCGGGTCGCGCAGCATGACCTCGCCGCGCTGGGCGATCGTGGGCGTACCTTCGCGCACCCGGCGCCGCGCATCGGCGTCCACGCGGTCACGGAATTCCAGCCACTCCCAGGGACGTCGCAGCAGGCGCAGCCAGCGCTCGCCGTTGGTCACGGCCGCGCTGGTCACGAGCACCTTCACGCGTTCATCGTGTGCTGCGATCCAGATGCCGTGCGCGCCGCCGAAGCTGGTGCCGAACACGCCCAGACGCGCGGGGTCGATACCCGGGAGCGTCTGCATGAACGACAGCGCATCGAACGCATCCTGCGCCTGCTCGAGCGGGCGGTGCCGTCCGCGCGTGCCTTCGCTGCGGCCATGGCCCCGGTAGTCGAAGGTGAACACGAACCAGCCGTCGGCACACAGTCGGCGCACCAGGTGGATGCAGTCGAAATGCGGGTTGCCGCCATAGCCGGACAGCACCAGGATGCCGGGGCGGGGCGGGTCGCCGTCCTTCCAGTCCGGAGGCTGGTGCAGGTACCCGGCGATGCGCAGTCCATCGCTGAAGAAGGAGACTTCGGAATCGGCCATCAGGCATCCCGTCCTTGCTCGTCGGCTGCGGTCGCAGCCCTCGATTCGCGACATGCCATCCGGCACGCACGTGAGCGTTTCAGCATACTACGGTACGCTAAGGCTTACGAGACCGTGGGAAAGGAACGCATCATGCATGCTGCCGGGATGCCCAAGGGTCCCCCCTACCTCCAGGTGCTGTCCGACTGGCTCGCGCGCACGCGGCTCGAAGACCTGCCACCGTCCATCGTCGAGCGCGGCCGCTGGATCATGGCCGACTGCATCGCGGCGGTGGTCGCGGGCCTGCGCGTGCCCGAGATGCAGGCGTTCACCACGAAGCACCTGGAAGGCGGCGCCCCGGGGCCCGCATCGGTGCTCGGCACCGGCCTGCGCACCGAGCCGATCAAGGCTGCGCTGGTGAACGGCATGGCCGGTACCTGGCTGGAGCAGGACGAAGGCAACCTGCATGCGGGCGGCGGCCATCCCGGCATCCAGCTCGCCACCGCGACGCTGGCCGCCGCGCAGCAGCGTAATTCCAGCTTCGGCGACATGCTGCTCGCGTTCATCCTCGGCTACGAAGCCTCGGCGCGGGTGAGCCGTGCATCCAAGCTGAAGCTGGTGTTCCATCCGCATGCAACCTCCGGCCCGATCGGCGCGGCGGTGGCGGTGGCGAAGCTCGACCATGTCGACGCCGCCGAGATGATGACCACGCTCAATGTTGGCGCGACGCTGGGCATCGCCACCTCGCGCAACGCGATCCTCGAAGGCGTGACGGTACGCAACGCCTATGCGGGCCTCAGCAACTACATGGGTCTGTTCTCGCGCCAGATGGTCCAGTGCGGCTTCACCGGCGAGTTCGACGGCGTGGCGAGCGCGCATGGCAAGGGCGGCTTCTCCGACGTGATCGACCGCGACCATGTGGTCGAGGCGCTGGGCGATTTCTGGGTGATCGCGCGCAGCTACTTCAAGATCCATTCGTCCGGCCGCTATGCGCACTCCGGCATCGACCTCGCGGAGCAGGCAGTGCGCGATGCACCCGGGGGCAGTATCGACCCGGAGTCGATCGAACGGATCGACTTCAGCACCTACTTCCACGCGAAGATGCTCGACCGGCAGGACATCGACACCAGCTTCGGCGCGCGCTTCTCGATCCCGTTCGGCGTGGCGACGATGATCTACCACGGCGGCCCGGACCTCGAGAACTTCGAGGATGCGGCGGTGGCCAACCCGGTGATCCAGTCGCTCGCCCGGCGCGTGTTCGTCACCGAGAACCCGGAGTACACGAAGGTCTCGCTCGGCATGCAGAAGACCGACATGAAGATCACCTTCCGCGACGGACGCACCTACGAGGCACATGCCGACTACATCCGGGGCGAGCCGCAGAACCCGCATCCGCCGGAAGCGCTGCGCCGCAAGTTCATCCGGCTCACGCGCGACACCTGGGGCGAGGAACATGCGGCGCGGGTGCATGATGCGATGATGAACGTCGCGCCTGGTATGCCGTTCCAGGCGTTCGCCGACGACAACCGGCTGTAGTCCGCAGCGGGGTCTGGCCCCACGCCCCGCACAGGCGCCGACCGGCGGTACAGCCGGCGGCAAGGGAGGAGGAAGCATGCACCGTGAACCGTCCAGCCGTTCCGCACTGCTTGGCGCGGCAGCGCTTGCAGCCATCGTCGTGGCGATGCCTGCGTTCGCACAGGACTATCCCTCGAAGCCGGTGCGGATCGTCGTGCCC
Organism: Bordetella parapertussis; assembly: GCA_945877995.1. GTDB lineage: Bacteria > Pseudomonadota > Gammaproteobacteria > Burkholderiales > CAIKXV01 > CAIKXV01. Next base: position 1,440 of record CAMDXD010000332.1, on the reverse strand, counting down.
TATGCGCCCGGCGGCGGGCTCGACGTGGTGGGACGCCCGCTCGTACAGAAGCTCGCCGAGGCGTTTGGCCAGCCGTTCCTGCTCGACAACCGACCCGGCGGCGGCACGACGATCGGGACCTCGGCGGTCGCGCGCGCCGCCCCCGACGGCCACACGCTGCTGCTGACCCTGTCGGCGCTCGCCATCGGTCCGAGCCTGTACCCCTCACTGCCGTACGACCCGGTGAAGGACTTCACACCCGTCGCCTGGATCGGCACCTCGTCATACCTGCTGTCGGTGCATCCCTCGGTGCCGGCCACCACGGTGAAGCAGCTGCTCGGGCTGTCGCGCGCCGCGCCCGGCCGGCTCAACTATTCCTCGCCTGGCATCGGTACCGACCCGCACATGGCGGCCGAGCTGTTTCAGAACCTTGCCGGCGTGCGCTGGACGCATATACCGTACGGCGGCGGCGGACCGGCCGCGTCCGCGGTGATGGGCGGCCAGGTCGACCTCACTTTTCTGCCGACCTCGGTCGGCACGCCGTTCGTGAAGTCGGGCAAGCTGAAGGCGCTCGCGCTCAGCACCGCTCGCCGCTCGGCGCTGCTGCCCGGCCTGCCGACGATCGCCGAATCCGGCGTCGACGGGTTCGCCGCCGAGGCGTGGTCAGGGATCCTCGCGCCGGCCGGCACGCCGGCGGCCATCGTGAACCGTCTGAACGCCGCGATCGTGAAGGTGGTGCAGGCGGTGGACTACCGCAGCCTGCTTGAAGAGCGGCTGATCGAGCCGGTGGGCAGTACGGTCGATCAGTTCGCGCAGCGGCTGCGCGACGACGTCGCCAAGTGGCGGCGCGTCGCGCGGGAAGGCAACATCAAGCCGGAGTAAGGCCGTACGGCCGCGTGCCCTTGATCACCACGCGATGCAGGAACCGGCGTGCCGCCGGATCGAACGGCTCGCGCCGGTGCATCGCGCAGCGGTTGTCCCACATCAGCAGGTCGCCCGGGCGCCACTGGTGGAACCATTCGAGCCCGGCCCGCGTCGCGTGCGCCCACAGTTCGTCGAGCAGCGCTTCCGAGTCCTCTACCGTGAGGCCCATCAGATAGGACTTCGCACGACGGCCGAGGAACAGGCAGTTGCGCCCGGTCTCCGGATGGGTGCGCACCAGCGGATGCACCGCGCCCGGGCTGATGCGCAGGTCGTCCGGCGCATCCTTGAAATGCTTGCGCACATAGCCGGCGGCGTCGATGGTCGCATCGTGCTTCAGCATCTGGCCGTCGACGCGGGCGCGCAGCGCGGGCGGCAGCGTTTCGTACGCGCGGTACATGTTGTTGAAGCCGGTATTGCCGCCGGACGGCGGCACCTCGATCGAGTGCAGGATCGTCTGGTTCGGCGGGGCCTCGAAGCTGGACATGTCGGTGTGCCAGACGAGTTCGCCGTCGCCCAGCCCACCCTGCGCGACGCCCT
>CAMDXD010000331.1 GCA_945877995.1 Bordetella parapertussis | reverse complement strand
TCGCCGAACCACCAGAACCAGTCGGACCCTTCGCAGATCGACAGCCGCCGGGTCGCCTCGCTGCGCTGCGCGTCCGGCAACGTCCCGGCCACCCGCAGGTACGCGGCTCGCGCATCCACCAGGAGGTCCCAGGCGCGGTTCTTCTCCGGCGCGCCGACCCAGGTGGCGAGGTCTCCGTAGACCCAGCTGCCGGCGCACAGCGCTGGCAAGGGCGCAGCCGGCGTGTCGCGCGCGATCAGTGCCTGGAACGTCGTCGGCCGGATCACGGGGTGTGACGACAGCCGGCGATAGATTTCGTCGAGGAAGTAGTGCCCGTTGTACGGAAAGTGCTCCCAGGCATTCTCGCCGTCGAGCATCACGCTGACCACCGGCGGCTCATCGCCAGTCCAGTTCGCGGCGATCGCCTCCAGCTCCGACACGAACTGGGCAGCTGCCTCGCCGCTGTGGCGGCGCGAATAGTCGAACCCGATCAGGTCGGACAGCCGATCGTCGCGGAAGAACAGCTGCAAACCGGGTGTGTTGGCCATCCGGTAGGGCCGGTACAGGGCCGCGGCACGGTCGGGCACCTCGCCCCCTCCTAGCCGAAGGCTGTTCATCAGGACCGCCTCGCCGCTGGCAGCCCAGCGGCTGCCGCGTGCCGCCAGCGCGTCGACGACGCTGGACGACAGTGCGCCTTCCGCCGGCCAGGTTCCGGTGGGCGGCGTTCCGAACCGTGCCTGGTGCTCGATGAATGCGCGATCGACGTGTGCCGCGACCCGCTCCGCGCCGCCGGGATAGGCCAACGACCGCGGCAGTTCGACCTGTGGCCGCGTCTGGCGAGCCACGCCGAAATCGAACATCAGCGGCGCCAGCGGGTGGCAGTCCGGGGTGGTGGACAGTTCGACCTGCCCGCGTTCGGCGAGCGCCTTCCAGCGCGGCAGCACCCGCTCGAGTTCGCAGCCAACCAGGGACAGCAGCGCGCGCCGCTCGTCGGGACCGTAGCCCGCCCCCTGCGCGAAGAGCCGCCGAAGCAACGGCTGCTCCTGGCGAAGCGTCTCGCCAGTCCACGCAAGGTGGTACCAGGTGACCAGGTCGGCCAGGTAGCTGCCGGACAGATAGTCGGTGAGGTCAATGCCATCGGATGTGCAGCGACGATGCAGTTCGGCCAGCCGTGCATAGCCGGCGAACGGTTCGATCATCGTGCGCGGGTTGGCGCGGAAGCAGAGATCGAGCACCTGCGCCCGGTCGCGCGCGCAAAGCTGCGCCGGGTCCTCGATCGCCAGTGCGCGCAGCAGCGGATCGCGGAACTCGCCACTGGCGAACTGGGCAAGGTAGTCGTCGACCTGCCGCGTCAGCACCGGTACGAAATTGACCACGGCGCGCATCGCCGGGTGCCGCTCGAAGTGGGCGGCCATGTCGCTGTAATCCTTCAGCGCATGCAGGTACACCCAAGGCAGCAGGAACTCGCCGGTGGCCGCATCCCGGTAGTCCGGCTGGTGCATGTGCCAGAACAGCACGAGGTCTAGGCGCTGGACCATCTGCCGCTCAGCGCCCGCGGCGCTGCGGCTGGCCGAGCATCTCGGCGGTGACCAGAGTCACCCCGCCTTCGGAGACGTAGAAGCGCCTGCGGTCTTCGGCAGCGTCGTAGCCGATCGTCATGCCCTCGGGGATGCGGGCGCCTTCGTCGACGATCACGCGGCGCAGCTTCGCGTGTCGTCCGACGTCGACGCCCGAAAGCAGCACCGAGTGCTCGACCGACGAATAGGAATGCGCATGCACGCTGCAGTAGAGCAGCGATCCGCGCACCCGCGAGCCGCTGATGATGCAGCCGCCCGAAATCAGCGAATCTACCGCCATGCCGCGCCGGGCCTCCTCGTCGAAAACGAACTTGGCCGGGGGCAACTGCTCCTGGTTGGTCCAGATCGGCCATCGGCTGTCGTACAGGTTCAGCGCGGGCGTGACGCGCGTCAGTTCAAGGTTCGCTTCCCAGAACGCATCGATCGTTCCGACATCCCGCCAGTACGGCAACTCGCCCGGCGCGCGGACGCAACTGTCGGCAAAGCGGTGCGCGAACACCCGGTAGCGCGGCACCAGGTGAGGCAGGATATCGTTGCCGAAATCGTGGGTCGACTTCGGCTCGTCGGCATCGCGGACCACCTGTTCGTAAAGGAAGGCCGCGTTGAACACGTACACGCCCATGCTGGCGAGCGCATGCTCGGGGTCCCCGGGGATCGACGGCGGATCATCGGGCTTCTCGAGGAATTCGGTGACGCGGTCGTTCTCGTCGACATGCATCACGCCGAACCCGCGGGCCTCCAGCCGCGGCACCTCGACGCAGGCAACAGTGAGGTCGGCTTGCCGGCTCACGTGCCAGGCAAGCAGCTTGCCGTAATCCATCTTGTAGATGTGGTCGCCGGCCAGCACGACGACATGCTCGGGCGCGTGTTCGCGCAGGATGTCCAGGTTCTGGAAGATCGCGTCGGCCGTGCCGCGGTACCAGGCCTCCTCCACCCGCTGCTGTGCCGGCAGGAGTTGCACGAACTCGTCGAAGCGGCCGTCCAGGAAGCTCCAGCCGCGCTGGATGTGCTGGATCAGGCTGTGCGACTTGTACTGGGTGGCGATGCCGATGCGGCGCACACCGGAGTTCACGCAGTTCGACAGCGCGAAGTCGATGATCTTGAACTTGCCGCCGAACGCGAGGCCGGGCTTCGCGCGCCATTCGGTGAGGTGCTTCAGCCGCGAGCCCCGCCCGCCGGCGAGGATCAGTGCGAACGCATTCTTCGTGAGCTCGCTCACGAACCGGGGGTTCGACGGCCCGTCAGCCAGCGCGATCGCAGCCGCGGCCCGTTCTCTGCTTTCTGGAGTGACCATCATGGTGGAGGGCCCGGAACAGTCCTGTATGCTAGGCAAGACGATGAGACACGACCTCCCGACGCAAGTCAACGAAATGTTGGATTCGCCGGAACGGGCCTCGGTTCCGGCCGTTCCGGCCTGCGCCGACCCGAGGCGCGACCCCGAGGGCGCGTTCGAGCGCCTGCTTCAAGGTCGGCTGCATGATCCGTTCAGCTTGCTCGGCCTGCATCCTGACGGCAAGAAGTGGGTGGTCCGCGTCTACGAACCGCGGGCAACCGAGGTGCGCCTGCTGCCTGCGCAGGCGCACGGCGAGGCGGCGGACGTCGGCGAATTGCTCGCGTGCCACGACGGGCGCGGCCTGTTCGAGTGGCACGGCAACGCCATGCCGGCGCGGCCGTACTGGCTGCGCGCAGCCTTCGACAACGGCACGCAGCGCGAGTGGCGCGATCCATATTCGTTCGCCGCGCAGATCTCCGATGACGAGTTGTACCTGTTCAACGAAGGACGGCTGACCCAGGCGTGGCGGACGCTCGGCTGCGTGCCGGCGCCCGCCGGCGCCGTCCCCGGCTACCGCTTCTCGGTGTGGGCACCCAATGCCGATCGGGTCAGCCTGGTCGGAGAATGGAACCAGTGGGACGGCACCGTGCATGCGATGCGTCCGCGCGGCGCCTCCGGCGTCTGGGAGCTGTTCATGCCCGACCTGCCGGCTGGCATGCTGTACCGCTTCGAGATTCGCAACCGCGACACCGGGGCCGTGTTCACCCGCAGCGATCCGTACGGGCGCGCCTGCGAACTCCGGCCGGGCAACGCCAGCGTCACGCCAGCGCACGGCAGCCATGTCTGGTGCGATGGCACCTGGATGGAGCAGCGGGCGCATGCGCCCTGGCTGGAACGTCCGATGAACGTCTACGAGGTACACGCCGGATCCTGGCGGCGCCATCCCGACGGCCGCTTCTACGGCTACCGCGAACTGGCCGAGACCCTGCTGCCATACGTGTGCGACCTCGGCTACACGCACATCGAATTCCTGCCGCTGACAGAGCACCCGCTCGACGAATCCTGGGGCTACCAGAGCGTCGGCTATTTCGCGCCGACCAGTCGCTTCGGCAGCGCGGACGACCTGAAGTACCTGGTCGATTGCTGCCATCGCGCCGGCATCGGCGTGATCCTCGACTGGGTGCCCGGGCATTTCCCCAGAGACCCCTTTGCGCTGGCCCGCTTCGACGGCACCGCGCTGTACGAGCACGACGACCCGCGGCTCGGGCTGCACCCCGACTGGGGTACCTGCGTGTTCAACTTCGAGCGCAACGAAGTGCGCAGCTTCCTGCTCTCCTCGGCCGCGTGGTGGCTCGCCGAGTTCCACTTCGATGCGCTGCGCGTGGACGCGGTGGCCTCGATGCTCTACCTCGACTATTCACGTGAGCCTGGACAGTGGCTGCCCAACCGCTTCGGTGGCCGCGAGAACCTCGGCGCGGTCGACTTCCTGCGCGAACTCAACGCGATGGTGCACGGGCAGTACCCCGGCGCGCTGACCATCGCGGAGGAATCCACCTCCTGGCCCATGGTGTCGCGCCCGACCTGGCTCGGCGGGCTCGGATTTTCGATGAAGTGGAACATGGGCTGGATGCACGACGTGCTGTCGTACATGCGCCTCGACCCGGTGCACCGGCGCTATCACCACGACAAGCTGACCTTCGGACAGCTGTACGCGTACACCGAAAACTTCCTGCTGCCGTTGTCACACGACGAAGTGGTGCACGGCAAGCGGTCGCTGCTGGACCGGATGCCCGGTGACGCCTGGCAGCGGTTTGCCGGCCTGCGCCTGCTGCTCGCGCTGCAGTCCACCACCCCGGGCCGCAAGCTGTCGTTCATGGGTAACGAATTCGGGCAGGGGCGCGAATGGAATTCGCAGCGGGAGCTCGACTGGCCATTGCTGTCGTTGCAGTGCCATCAGGGCATCCATTCACTGGTGCGCGACCTG
>CAMDXD010000330.1 GCA_945877995.1 Bordetella parapertussis | reverse complement strand
GGCTTGCCCAGGCGCATCGCGGCGAACGGCACCAGGAAGTCTTCCGGATAGAACTCGCCGCGGGTGCCGAACGACCCCCCGGTGTCGCCCTCGAGCATGTCGATCTCGGACTCGGGCATCGACAGCAGCGACGCAAGGATGCGCCGGTTGGCGAACGGCACCTTGCTGGCGCCATGCACCACCATGCGGCCGGTCACAGGGTCCTGGTGCGCCAGCACGCCGCGCGTTTCCATCGGCAGGGCCGCGTGCCGATGAACCCGGAAATGCTCGCGCCGCACATAAGGCGCGCTGACGAAGGCGGCATCGATGTCGCCGCGTTCGGCCCAGACGCGTGCGGCGAGGTTGCTGGCCGACCCTTCGAACAGCAGCGTATCGTCGACGGCGGCAAGTGTGCCGTCGACCACCACTGGCAGCGACTCGATGTCGAATGACATCGCCTCGAGCGCGTCCTCGGCGAGCGATGCGCTGTCGGCGACGATGATCGCGAGCGGTTCGCCGACATAACGCACCCGGTCGTGCGCGACCACCGGCTGCTGGAACGCGTCGAATACCGGCAGATGGTCGAGGCGCATCGGGATCACCGGCAGCGCGCCGAGCGCCGTTATCACATCCTGCGCGGTGAAGACTGCGCGCACGCCAGGCATCGCGCGTGCAGCCGCGCCATCCACCCCGATCACCCGGCCATGCGCGACCGAACTGCGCAGGATCACCGCATGCAGCGCCTCGGGCATGCGCACGTCATCGACGAACGCCCCCTGTCCGCGCAGCAGGCGCTCATCCTCGACGCGCTCCACCCCCTGGCCGACAGCAAGGCCCCGTTCGGAAGTCGGCAGGATCAGCGGCGTGGGATCGTTCATCGTGGTCGGAGTACGCAATGTCAGGGCAAGTGCCGGAACTGAATATACCGCGCGCGGAAAATCGGGGTCAGACCCCAGGGTCAGACCCCAGGGTCAGGCGGGAGATCCTGGGGTCTGGCACGGATTTCGGAGAATGCGTGTCTGACCCGGGTTTTTCGGTCAAAGGACGACGTCGCCGTGGTAGCCGGTGAGTTCGAGGTAGCCGCGGCCGAGGATGCGGCCCTGGTTGCGGGCGGTGACGGCGCCTTCCCAGTAGACGATGCCGGTGCTGGATCGGGCGTCGAGTTCCTGGTCGTCGAACAGGGCTGCGAGGTCGAGCGTGAGGGCGTCGGGACTGCCGGCGCCAACGGTGACGCGCATGCCGACTGGCCAGGTTGCGCCGGTTCGCGCCGAACGCCAGGTGCGCTGGGGCTCGAACACGATCGAGCGTGGGTCGAAGGTACGCTGTCGCCGGGTGCCGGTATCCCCGCCGGTGCGCCAGGTGCCGCCCGCGTAGACGGTCTTGCCGTTGCGGTCGCGGATGCGAAACGCCATCAGCGCGCCGCCGTCGTCGAGGTTGATGCCGATCCAGTCCCAGCCGGTCGCGCCGTCGGCGAGGATCTCGCTCGACCACTCATGGTCGAGCCAGGCCCGCCCGGTCACCTCCAGCGGCTTCGACTCGTGCACCACGCGGCCGGAGACCACCAGCTGCGGTTGGGTGTAGTAGTAGCTCGCCTGCCGTTCCAGCGGACCCTTCTGGCTGAAGCCGGCATCGCCATGCAGCAGCAGCGGCTGGGTGCTGTCGAAGCGCAGTTCGAAGCCGAGGCGGTTGCCCGGGATCGATGCTAGGTAACGGCTGCCGTTACCGGCCGCCTGTCGCGACAGCCGCCAGTCGTCGATCCACACGTCCGTGTCGGTGGTGGCGCTGCCCGCCAATCCGAAGCCGGCACGTGCCGTGCGCTGGTCATGGGCGAGCGTGCGCTGCCGTTCGTCCGACAGCGCGACATGCGCGAGCACCAGCTCGCGCGCGGCGAACCGGCTCGGGTTGCGCTGGTCGACCTGCGGGCGCGAGCGGAAGAAGGTGATCTGGAAGCCCATCGGCACCGGGTCGGCCCGGACCCCGGAACGCGCCTGCAGCCATCCGGTGATGTACCACCACTCGGTGCGGTACTCCGGATGTGCGCCGAAGTCGCGCGGGAACGCCAGCGGCACGCCACGCCGCACCACCGGATAGTCAGGGCGCCCCGGCAGCGCAGGGCGCGCATCGGCGCCAAGCACCGTGCCCGGGCCGGCGAACGGTGCCGCGGGCAGGGACGCGAGCATGCCCAGCAGGCGCCTGCGCAGTAACCGTCCGTTCATCGCAGCGGGCCCGCCATCACCGGTCGTCCTTCACCAGTCGTCCTTCACCGCCTGCACCGCAGCCACCGACAGGGCGCTGCGCGCGCTCGCGACGGCGGTCAGCGAAGCGGCCAGCACCAGTGCCACTGCGAGCAGCGCAAGGAAGCCGGCCGGCAGGTCGAGCGGCATCGTCCAGTTGAACGACTGCGGGTTGATCACGTCGATCAGTACCAGGCTGATCGCAAGCCCGAGCAGCCCGCCGATCAGCGCGCCGAGCGTGGCGAACAGGGCGCCTTCGGCAGCCAGCTGCAGCGCGATCTCGCGCCGCGTCATGCCCAGGCAGCGCTGCACGCCGAACTCGCGTCCTCGGGCGAGCGCCTCCGCGCTGAACGTCGAGGCCACGCCGAACAGGCCGATCACCACCGCGACCGCCTCCAGCAGGTAGGTAATCGCGAAGCTGCGGTCAAAGATGCGCAGGCTGTAGGCACGGATCGCTCCCGGCTCGGCTACCTCGAGGCGTTCGAAGCCGGGCAGCGTGGCGGCAAGCCGGGCCTTGACATCGGCGGCGGTGGCGCCCGGTGACAGCCAGATCGCGGCATCGGTCGGCCGTGCGCCGGGCACGAACCGGCGATGGTCGGCCGCATCGATCGCGATCGCACCGAACTGCCGCGCGTAATCGCGCCAGACCGCGGCGACGAAGCACTCGACCGGCTGGCCACCGAGTGCCAGCGTCACCGATTGGCCGGGCTGCAGACCGTAGATGCGCGAGGCCGGTTCGGACACGTACACCGCGATGCGCCCGTCCGGCGCACGCAGCGCCGGGCCGATCAGCGGCAACCGCGCGCCCGGATCGTCCGCATCGATCGGCCGCGCGATCAGCGCGACCGCCGGGCGCAGCGGATCGAGCGTGATCGAGCCGGTGCCCAGTGCCTCCAGCGTCGCCACGCCCGGCACCGCGCGCATCAAGGCCAGATCCTGCTCCGACAGGTAGCCGGTATCCCCGGCCGTGGAACTGCGCAGGTACAGGTCGGCTGGCAGCACCGACACCAGCCACTGGTCGACCGAGCTGCGGAAGCTCGACACCATGATCGCCATTGCCACCATCACGGCGAACGAGGCGACCACGCTGGCCAGTGCCAGCGCCGTCATGCCGCTGGCCGCGCGCGCGCGGCTGGCTGCCAGCTGCAGCCAGGCCGGCGCGTCGGTACCGCGCAGCGCGCGTTCGACCGCATGGAAGATGCGGCGCCCGATCGAAGGGGTCAGCACGAGCCCGGCCACCAGAAGCAGGGCAATCGCGAAGTAGCCGGCAAGCGGCAGCGCCGACCAGGCAGGCAGCACGACCAGGATCCCGGCAAGCCCGGCAAGCAGCAGGCCTGGCAGCAGCCCCGCGCGCGAGCGGCGCGCGGGCAGCGCCTGCGGGAACGCACGCAGGCCACTGGCCACCGGTTCGCGTCGCGCTGCGAGGATCGGCGCGGCACTGCCGGCCAGCGTCGCGATGATGCCGAGTGCGAAGAACAGCGCGACACCGAAGGGTTCGATCGCGAAGCGCGGTTCGATGCCCGGGAAATAGCCGCCGCCCAGGTCGGCACCGAAGCGCGCGATCGCCACTGCCGCCACGCCTATGCCCAGGGCCACCCCGGCCGTCGCACCCGCTGCGCCGACCAGCAGCGACTCGACGAGCAGCAGCCGCGTGACCCGGTTGCGGCTCGCCCCCAGCGCTCGCAGCAGGGCGATCTGCGGCCGGCGGCGCACGATCGACAGCGCTTGCGTCGAGAACACCAGGAAGGCGCCGGTGAACAGCGCCACCAGCGCGAGCACGTTCAGGTTCACTCGGTAGGCGCGCGACAGGTTGGAGGTGCGCTTGCCGGCATCGGCCGGGGTCGCGATGTCCACGCCTGGCGGCAGCACGGCCGACAGCGCTCTTCGGGCACGCGTCTCGTCGGTGCCCTGGCGCAGCTTGAGGTCGATCCGGTGCAGCACGCCGAGCCGGTCAAATTGCCACTGCGCGGCGCCGATGTCCATCACCGCGACACGCTGCCCCTGCGGGGCACCCGGCAGCGTGCCGGCGATGCGCAGCGGCCGCAGTGTGGCGCCCACCCTGGCCTGCAGCGTGTCGCCGGGCGCCACGCCCATCCATTCGAGCGCAGCGGGGGACAGGAACACGGTGTCCGCATCGAACAGTTCGGTCGTCGAACGCCGATCACCGGTACCGCCACCCTCGGCGCCGGCGGCGGCCGCGCGCGCGACCTCCGGCACCAGTCCCGCGTTCAGTGGCCCGACGCGAAGCACGTCGATCCCGACGATGCGCAGCGGCGCCGCCGCACCGGCGCGCGTGCCTTCGATGCGGGCATTGACCTCGACCACCGGCGACGCGGCGGCCACTTCCGGCAGGCGCGCGATGCGTGCATGGACGGCCTCGTCGAAGCCTTCGCGCGGGCCGCGCAGTTCCAGGTCGGTGTCGCCGAGCAGGAACTGCACTGCGCCGCTGAACTCATCGAGCGCGGTACGGTTGATCAGGTAGACCGCGAGCCCCATGCCCACGCCGATGGCGATCGCCACCACCACGGCGAGCGTGCGTCCGATCGATGCGCGCGCCGACCCGGCGATGAACGCGGTCAGCGGCGCGGCGCCGGCCAGCCAGCCGCGACCGCTCATGCCGGGCCGGCA
>CAMDXD010000329.1 GCA_945877995.1 Bordetella parapertussis | reverse complement strand
ACGAGGCGCTGACCCGCGTGATGCCGAGTCGCCAGGGCATCGTGTCGATCACGCTGAAGGACGGCACGAAGCTCACCCACCACACGAAAGCGGTGCGCGGCACCGCCGAGAACCCGATGAGCCGGGCCGAGGTCGACGCCAAGTGCTATGACCTGCTGGCGCCGATCACCGGCAAGCGCCGCGCGCGCCGGCTGTGCGACACCGTCTGGTCGCTCGACAAGCTGGCCGACGTGCGCTCGCTGCGCCCCCTGCTGAAGGCCTGACCCCATGCGTAGCTACACGATTGCTTCCATCCCCGGCGACGGCATCGGCAAGGAGGTCATCCCCGCCGGCCAGCGCGTGCTCGAACACCTGGCGAAGAAAAGCGGCGACTTCTCGATCGCCTTCCGCAGCTTCGACTGGGGCAGCGACTACTACAAGCGGCACGGCGTGATGATGCCCGCCGACGGGCTGTCGCAGTTGAAGGACCTCGACGCGATCTATTTCGGCGCGGTCGGCGCCCCAGACATTCCTGACCACATCACGCTCTGGGGCCTGCGCCTTGCCATCTGCCAGCCGTTCGACCAGTATGCGAACGTCCGCCCCGCGCGCGTGCTGCCCGGCATCACCAGCCCGCTGTCCAGTCCCGAAGCGCAGAAGCTCGACTGGGTGATCGTGCGCGAAAACTCCGAGGGGGAATACTCGGGCGCCGGTGGCCGCGTGCATCGCGGACTGCCGGAAGAGACCGCGATGGAGGTGTCGGTGTTCACCCGCACCGGCGTCGAGCGCGTGATCCGCTTCGCGTTCGAACTGGCCCGTTCGCGCCCGCGCAAGCTGCTTACCGTCGTGACCAAGTCGAACGCCCAGCGCCATGGCATGGTGCTCTGGGACGAGATCGCGGAGGAAGTCAGCCGCAAGTACCCGGACGTGACCTGGGACAAGATGCTGGTCGACGCGATGACCGTGCGCATGGTGGTGAAGCCGGGTAGCCTGGACACCATCGTCGCCACCAACCTGCATGCGGACGTGCTCAGCGACCTCGCCGCCGCGCTGTCGGGTTCGATGGGCGTCGCGCCAACGGCCAACCTGAACCCGGAGCGCCGCTTCCCGTCGATGTTCGAGCCGATCCACGGGTCGGCCTTCGACATCACCGGGATGGGCATCGCCAACCCGATCGGTACCTTCTGGTCTGCGGTGATGATGCTGGACCACCTTGGCGAGAAGGATGCCGCCGCCCGCCTGATGGGCGCGATCGAAGCGACGACGAAACAGGCCCGGCTGCATACGCCCGACCTCGGCGGCGAGGCCTCCACCGAAATGGTCACCGAGTCCGTGCTCGACTTCCTCGGCTGATACCGTCCACCGACGAGTCCGGCCAAGATGCCGGGCCCATCGCCCTGCCCCCTCCGATGCCATGAACGAACCTGCCCTGCCCCTCTGGTCCCCGTCCACCGACCGGGTCGAACGGTCGCACCTGAAGCAGTTCATGCGCGAGGTCGAGCGCAGCTGGGGGGTCGAGTGCCGCGACCATGCCTCCCTCTACCGCTGGTCGATCGAACAGCCAGAGCGGTTCTGGGTTTCGGTCTGGGACTTCTGCGACGTGGTCGCGCAGACGCGCGGCGAGGTCGTGCTGGAAAATGGCGACCGCATGCCGGATGCACGCTGGTTCCCTGAGGCCCGTCTCAACTACGCGGAGAACCTCCTGCGTCGGGCCGACGACGCGGTGGCGATCGTGTTCCGCGGCGAAGGCAAGGTGCGCAGCTCGGTCACGTATGCCGAGTTGCACCATGAGGTGTCTCGGCTCCAGCAGGCGCTGCGCGCGGCCGGCGTCGGCGTTGGCGACCGTGTAGCCGGATACCTGCCGAACATCCCCGGGGCGATCATCGCGATGCTGGCCACCGCCAGCCTCGGCGCGACCTGGTCGTCCTGCTCGCCCGACTTCGGACCGCAGGGCGTGCTCGACCGGTTCGGCCAGATCGAACCGAAGGTGCTGATCGCGGCCGACGGCTACTTCTATGGCGGCAAGACGATCGACGTGATGCCGCGCGTCGCCGAGGTAGTGTCACGGTTGCCGTCGGTGCATCGCACCGTGATCATCCCCTACACCCGCCGCGACCTGGACCTTGCCGGCATCCCGGGGGCGGTCGACATGCACGATTTCATGGCGCCGTTCACGCCGGCGAAGTTGTCGTTCGAACAGCTGCCGTTCGACCATCCACTGTTCATCATGTTCTCCTCGGGCACCACCGGCGTACCCAAGTGCATCGTGCACGGCGCCGGCGGCACGCTGCTGCAGCACCTGAAGGAACACCAGCTGCATGTCGACCTGCATCCGACCGACCGCCTGTTCTACTTCACCACCTGCGGCTGGATGATGTGGAACTGGCTCGCTACCGGGCTGGCCAGCGGCGCCACGCTGATGCTGTTCGACGGCTCGCCGTTCTATCCGAAGGGCAACGTGCTGTTCGACTTCGCGCGAGACGAAGGCATGACGATCTTCGGCACCTCGGCGAAGTACATCGATTCGCTGCGCAAGCTCGACCTCAGGCCCAAGGACACGCACGACCTGTCGCGGCTGCACACGATGCTGTCCACCGGTTCGCCGCTCGTCCCGGAGAGCTTCGAGTACGTGTACGCGAACATCAAGGCAGACCTCTGCCTGTCGTCGATCTCCGGCGGCACGGACATCGTCTCGTGCTTCGTGCTCGGCAGCCCGATGCTGCCGGTGTGGAGCGGCGAGATCCAGTGCCGCGGGCTGGGTCTCGCGGTCGATGTATGGAACGATGAAGGCCAGCCAGTGCGCGGGGAACGCGGCGAACTCGTGTGCACGAAACCCTTCCCGTGCATGCCGGTCGGGTTCTGGAACGACCCGGACGGCAGCCGCTACCGCGCCGCCTACTTCGAACGCTTCCCGAACGTCTGGTGCCATGGCGACTTCTGCGAACTGACCGAACACGACGGGCTGGTGATCCACGGCCGCTCCGATGCCGTGCTGAACCCCGGCGGCGTACGCATCGGCACCGCCGAGATCTACCGGCAGGTCGAGCAGCTCGATGAAGTGGTCGAGGCGCTGGTGATCGGGCAGGACTGGCCGCCAGCGCAACCGAACGATGTCCGGGTGGTGCTGTTCGTGCGGCTGCGCGAGGGCCTCGCGCTCGACGACGCGCTGGTCGCGCGCATCAAGGCCCGGGTACGCGACAACACCACGCCCAGGCATGTGCCGGCCAAGGTGCTGCAGGTCGCCGACATCCCGCGCACGAAGAGCGGCAAGATCGTCGAACTTGCCGTGCGCAACGTCGTCCATGGCCTGCCGGTGAAGAACCGCGAGGCGCTGGCCAATCCAGAGGCACTCGACCTGTTCGCCGACCGCCCGGAACTGTCGGGCTGACGGCCACCCGCAACCGCGCTTGACCCGTATACCCTGCGCGCGTAGGTTCGATGGATGGATACCCAGCCCGAACCGGGCCCGCGGCGCCCTTCCCCTGCGTCGTTGGACCTCGCCATTGAAGGCATGACCTGCGTCGCCTGTGCCGCGCGTGTCGAGAAGGTGCTTGGCCGACTACCGACGGTGCGCGCATCGGTGAACTTCGCGACCGGCCGCGCGCAGGTGGGGTTCGATCCCGGCTGCACCGACCTGGCTGCATTGACCAGCGCGGTCGCGCGCGCCGGCTACTCCGCCCGGGTCATCGAAACCATACCCGGGGCCGAAGACGCGACGGTCACCGCCGCCGCCGATGCCCGTCGGCATGAGGCCACCCGTGCCCTCGCCTGGTCCGCGCTGTTCACGCTCCCGCTGCTGACGCAGATGGGCGGCATGTTCATCGGTCGCCACGAGTGGATGCTGCCCGACGGACTGCAGTTCGTACTCGCGACCGTCGTCCAGTTCGGTTTCGGGCGGCCGTTCTACCGGGGCGCCTGGAACGCGCTGCGCGGCGGCGGCGCGAACATGGATGTACTGGTCGCGCTCGGCACCTCGATCGCCTGGGGATACAGCGCAGTGGTCACCTTCGCCGCACCTGGCGGCCACCTCTACTTCGAATCCAGCGCAACGATCATCACGCTGGTGTTGTTGGGCAAGTGGCTGGAGGCGCACGCCCGAAGCCGCACCAGCGCGGCGATCGCTGCGCTGATCGCCCTGCAGCCGCCGACCGCCCGCGTAGAAAGGACATCCCCGGCCGGCACCATCGACCTGCTGGAAGTGCCGGTATCGCAGGTGCTGCCCGGCGATACGCTCCAGTTGCGGCCGGGCGAATCGTTGCCGGTGGACGGCGAAGTCATCGATGGCCGTTCCACGGTCGACGAGGCCATGCTCACCGGCGAGAGCCTGCCGGTACGAAAGGGCAGCGGCGACGCCGTGTTTGCCGGGACGCTGAACGGAACCGGCGCACTGCGGGTCCGCGCCACGGGCATCGGTTCGACCACGGCGCTGGCCCGTATCGTCCGGCTGGTGGGTGAAGCCCAGGGATCGAAGGCACCGATACAGCGGCTCGCCGACCGGATCGCGGGCGTGTTCGTGCCCGTCGTGCTGGCGCTGGCCGTGCTCACCTTCGGCGGGTGGATGCTCTCCGGCGCCACCCTGGTCGATTCACTGGTACCAGCGATCTCGGTGCTGGTGATCGCATGCCCGTGCGCGCTCGGCCTGGCAACGCCGACCGCGGTGATCGTCGGCATCGGCGAAGGCTCGCGCGCCGGCATCCTGATCCGCAACGCCGCCGCGCTCGAAGCCGCGCACCGGCTCGACCTGCTGATCGTCGACAAGACCGGCACCCTCACGACCGGCGCGCCGCAGGTGACCCGGCTCGTCGCATTCGACGGTGCATCCGAGGCCGGCGTGCTGACGGTCGCCGCCGCGCTGGAAGCCGATTCCGAGCATCCGCTAGCCGCCGC
>CAMDXD010000328.1 GCA_945877995.1 Bordetella parapertussis | reverse complement strand
CGGTTTCCCGCGGCAGATCGAGGCGGAACTGGACGCGTGGCTCGCCGGCAAGACCAACCACCTCGCCACCGGACTGCAGGTACCGATCGACCCGGCCTTCGATGCCGGTGCATCGCCCTGAGGCCACCGCGATACCGCAGGCGGAGGCCCGGAACACGACCCCGACCGCGACTGGGCACCGCCTATTCGGGATGCAATTCGAACTCGCCCATGATCTCGAGTACCGCGCCGCGCGGCAGTTCGGCGATGCCAACGGCGGCGCGGGCATGCCGGCCGAATTCCGGACCCCACAGTTCGTAGAAGAGGTCGGACGCGCCGTCGATCACCGAGAACTGCCGGTCGAAGCCGGGCGCACTGTTGACCATGCCGTAGAGGCGGATGACCCGGCGTACCTTGTCGAGGTCGCCGACCTCGGCCTTGATCGACGCCATCATCGCCAACGCGACCGACTTCGCGCACAGCTGCGCTTGCGCTTCGGTCACATCGCCACCAACCTTGCCATACTGCTTGATGCCTAGGGACATCTCCTGCCGTCCGGTGCCGTGGCCCGACAGGAACAGGATGTTTCCGACGCGTACCGCGGCCGTTCGGTTGGGGCTGGGATACGGATGCGTGGCCGGCAGGGACAGGCCCATGCTGACCAGCCTGGATTCGATCAAACCCATTTTGACTCCTTGGTTTTGCCGCAGGAACGGATCCTTTTTATCGCCGATCGGGCGTCGTTCGGCAAGGGCCTTGCGAAACGCGCGCGGCTCGGCCAATCTCCCGTCGTCCCGCCACACTGCACTCAACTACCAGCGATGACCCGTCCGCAGATTGCCGCCGTCACCAGCCTCGCGTTCTCCCTCTACTGGGCGATCATGGCTTACGCTGGATGGCCGGGCGAGGCGGCTCCGGACGCGCCATGGCCGATGATGCGGGTGATCCTGAGCGTGATGTTCGCGTCGCTCGCGGCCACCCTCTGGCTCGGACGAAATCGGGGAAGGTGAAACCCGTCGCGATGAAGCCATCACCTCGGGGCACGTGCACCCGAACAACTATCCGTACCCCCCCACCGGACTGACCGCGGGGCCCGACGACAGCGACAGCGCCGGCCCCGAGGGCATTCTATTGCCGTGCGCCTGCCATCTTGACCACCGCGCGGATGCGCTGCAGTTCCTCGGAACGCCATTTGTCGAGCACCTGCCGGTCGCCGGCGACCAGGTCGATGCCGAGCGCCTTCAGGCGCTCGCCGAACGCGGGTTCTTTCATCACCCGCACCATTTCGGCGCTGGCCTGGTTCAATACTGCAGTGGGCGTTCCGGTGGGCGCGACGATGCTGTACCAGCCGTACATCGCATAGCCCGGCACCACTTCGGAGATGGAAGGCACGTCGGGCAGCAGCGGCGCGCGCGTGGGCGTCGTCACGCCGAGTGCGCGCAGCCGCCCCGACTGCACGTGCGGGATCGCCGCCGGCACCACTGCATACGTGACCTGGACCTCGTTGGCCATCGCATCGGCGATCGCCTGCGGCACCCCCTTGTAGGGGACGTGCAACATGTCGGTCCTGGTCAACTGGGTGAGCAGGACGCCCGACAGGTGCTCGGAGGCACCCGTACCGGCGGAGCCGTAACGCAACGTGCCCGGCGCCTTGCGGGCGATCTCGACGAGTTCCTTCAATGTCTTCGCTGGTACCTGCGTGTTCGCCAGCAGGACGAACGGCACGGTACCGATCAACGCGATCGACTGGAAATCGCGGCCCAGGTCGAACTTCAGGCCGGTCAGCACCTGCGATGCGACGAACAGCTGCGACGTGAGCATCATCATCGTGTAGCCGTCCGGTATGGCCGCCATCGCAAGGTCTGCGCTGATGGCGCCGGCAGCACCCGGGCGCGGGTCGACGATCATCCGCTGGCCCCAGGTCTCGCCGAGCCGATCGGCCATCGCGCGCCCGATGATGTCCGGGCCCGAGCCGGCTGCGCTGCCGACGACCAGCCGGATGGGCTTGACCGGGAACTGGGGCTGCGCGTGCGCCGCGGGCAGCGCCGCACCAAAAGCCATCAGCAGCAACAGCAGAACGGGCCGCACGGCAGCAGCAACAAGTTTTCCAGATGGCATCTGCATCCTCCTGAGGGTCTTTTTTCTTGTGCAGACGATGATGGGCATGCGCCTGTCTTTTGTCCAGCATCCGGGCCTCGCGCACATCGCGCATACTCGGGGTATGACGATTTCTGACGAACTTCCCGCCGCTGGCCATCCCGTCCTCGCCTGGAGCGGACCCGACGGGCCGCAATCGGTCCGCTGGCGATCGGAGAACGGCACCGCACCGCCCAGACGGGTGGTTGCCGTCGACGACACCACACCCGCCGATACCGCCTATCGGCTGGCCAGCGAGGGCACGGCGCTGGTCTGGCAGGGCGACTTCCAGAATGCACGCCACCTGCTGATCGCGCTTGCGCGCCGCGTCGACCGCAAGCCGGCGAAGGTGAAGGCACGTGCACGGGCGAAGGCGCGTGGCCGCACGAAGGCGGCGCTGGCCGATACCGCCGAGGTGCTAGCAGCGGCGCCCACACCGGCCGAGGCGTTCCACCGGCACCGGATGGCACAGGCCCAACGCGCGCACACGCTGGGCATGCTGCTGATTCCCTTCGAACCGGGGCATGTGATACCGCTGCGCCGGGCGCCCGACGTGGCCGCAGCCTGCGAGGAGGCCTACGGCCCGGCGCACGAACCTTATGTCGCCTCCCTGCGCGAATTGCTCGGGCTGATCGGAGCACATGAATGGCGCCGTAACGGGGTGGAAATCCCCGCCATTGGCGAGCGCATCCATCCGCATTACGGTGTCTTCGCGCCGGTCCGCGGCGAATATGTCGAACTGGTATCCATGGCGCCGTTGCCAGCAGGCGGCGTACCGCTCGCCTTCGACGTGGGCACCGGCACCGGCGTGCTGGCGGCCGTGCTCGCGCGCTGCGGCGTCGAACGGATCGTTGCGACCGACAAGGATCCACGCGCCATCGCCTGCGCGCGCGAGAACCTGGCGCGGCTGGGACTCGACCGCAGGGTGCAGGTGGTGGACACCGACCTGTTCCCCCCCGGACGCGCACCCCTCATCGTCTGCAATCCGCCATGGGTGCCGGCGCGGCCGAGTTCAGCACTGGAACATGCGATCTACGACCCGGACAGCCGGATGCTGCGAAGCTTCCTTGCAGACCTTTCCGCCCACCTCGCCCCCGACGGCGAGGGCTGGCTCGTCCTGTCCGACCTTGCCGAGCACCTCGGCCTGCGCAGCCGGGCGGAACTCGATGCGATGATCGACGCAGGCGGGCTGGCCGTGGTGGAACGCATCGATACACAGCCAACGCATGCGAAGGCGGGCGACCCGCGCGATCCGCTCCATGCAGCCCGCGCGGCCGAAGTGGTATCGCTGTGGAGACTGAAGGTTCGCTGAACGACAGGACGCGCCACCGGGTCGCGCCGGCGTCTATGCAGCTCGAACGACCGTGTCCGGGGTAGCCGGACGGACACGCGCCCGAAGGCCTACTTCGCGGGCGCCCGCAGCAGTTCGGGCAGCAGTTGTTCGCGCACGAATGCTTCGCCCAGTTTCTCGACCCGCCCTGCACCGATGCAGTCGAGCACCGCCGCTTCGCTGCCAGCGAGTTTCCACGCCTTGTATTCGTCGACCAGCGGCAGGCCCATCGCCTCGCAGAGCAGCGACACGTAGTTCACGACGCGGAAAGGCTCGCTGCCCTCGAGCGCGCAGAGCAACCGCTGGCAGGAATGGAACACCGTCACGACGGCGTCGGCACGGGCCTCGCGCGCGAGGTTGCAGACGCCGCGCGTGACATCCTTCAGCGCGGCCGGGACCGAGACCAGCGCCGAGCACATGTGCCCGGGTACCGCGACATCGGCCTCGACCAATTCCAGGCCGGGGATCAGGCGCAGCAGGTCCTCGACCAGCGGATTCACGTCGACCTCGCGGAAGCCGAAATGCCTGTGCAGCACGACACGCCGGTTCACCGGATGCACCAGCCGTTCGCGCAGCCGCTCGCGGCCCGCATGGACGATCTGGGTGAAATGCGACATCGGGAACTGCGGGTCGGTATAGCCCTCCATGAACTGGTTCATGTGGCGATGGCATGACGGGCACCAGGTGACGACCGTCGCCGGGGCGGTTGCCGGAGCGGGCGACGACAGGGGCCCCGGGACTGCTGGTGCATCCTCGGCGAGCCGGATCGCCAGGTCATTGAACTTGCCGACGGTGCGCTTCGCCATGCCGTCGGCCGCGCGCAGGTTGGCGTCCTTGGACGTGCCGCAGCAGTAGCTCGGCCCGCCGACCGGCGCCACTTCGAGGCCGATCGCACGGAGGATCTCGATGGACCCATGGATGATGTCGCCGTGGCGCACCACGTTGCAGCCATACCAGAACACGACCTTCTCGCTCATGATGCCGTACGCTCCCTGGGGCTGGCGCGATGCCACTGCTCGATCTCATCGGCAGTCAGCTGGGTCGCGGCGAACGCTTCGATCTTGCGGAAGAACAGCGGATCTTCCGTGGTCTTCATCTGCGCCTCGCCGCCGAGGGAACCGAGGGCACCCATGCGTGCCACGCGCACCATCAGCATCGCGTTGATGCCCTCGGGACACGCTTCGGTGCAGCGCGACGACTGCGTGCATACCTTGACCCAGGCGACGGCTTCGTCTGTCCCCTGCCCGCCGCTGAGCAGCGGCAGCAATCCTTCGACCACCGACGGCGGGGATGCCCCGGCCAGGGCAGGCGCATAGGACGTCATCGGGCAGGCCTCGTAGCACTTGCCGCAGCGGGTGCAACGGTCGAGCGTGTCGGCGACAAAGCGGTCCAGGTAGGTGCGCAGCGAGTCCATCCGCAATCGTGCCACGTGCGCAGGCGCGCGGCCAGTGCTGCGTGCGTTCAGGCGGGCGCG
>CAMDXD010000327.1 GCA_945877995.1 Bordetella parapertussis | reverse complement strand
GCGCTCGTCGCGGTCGCCCTGCCGGACCTTGCCCTCCATCGCGAGCGGACTCGGCAACGGGTTCGAGTGCTGGAACTCGCCGAAGCCGCGCCCGAAGACGACGAGGTCCGCATCGGACATCTCCTGGCTGCGCACCAGCACGACGAGGTGGTCCAGCCAGGCCTTCCGGAGTGCGGCGAAGCCGGCTGCGTCGAGCCTGCGCAGGTCGCCACAGCGCACTTCGGCACCGAGCGCGGCGCCGGTCGGAATCACTTCCATGTCGATCCTCCCCACGGGTCCTGCCTGCAACCGGTGCCTCCCGTGCAGCGGGAGGCCCGGCCGTTCTGGGCCGTTGTTATCGTTCGACGGGGACGCCCACCAGGTTCCCCCACTCGGTCCAGGAGCCATCATAGACCCGGACACCGTCCAGGCCCGCCAGCTCGGTCATCGCGAAGTACAGCACCGTCGCGCGATGGCTCATCCGGCAGTAGGTGATGGCCTTGCCACCGGGCTCGACGCCGACCGCCTTCAGTGCCTGCCGGATCTCGTCGGGCGACTTGAACGATTTGTCGTCGCGCAGCAGCGTCTCGAACATCAGGTGGCGTGCGCCCGGGATGCGCCCGTAGCGCAATGCGCCGGTGTCCGGGTTGCCGGGTGCGCCGACGCGCTCGCCACGGTATTCCTCGCCCGAGCGTCCGTCGAGGATCACGGTATCCGGCTTGCCTAGCGCCGCCAGCACCTCGTCGCGGCCGATGCGCATCGGCTCGATGCGCGTGCCCGGCGTGTACGGCACCGGGGTCGGCGCTGGCGCAACATCGGTGGTCATCGGACGCCCCTCCGCCTTCCAGCGGTGGCGGCCGCCGTCGAGGATGCGTACATCGGCATGGCCGCAGTAGCGCAGCGTCCACCACGCATAGATGCCGAACTGCACCGGCTCGCCATAGACGACGACCGTCGTCTGCGGCGTGATGCCGGCCTCGCCCATGCGCCGCGCGAAGTCCGCCGGCGACGGGAAGTCGCGCGCATGGCTGTCCCAGAGCGCGGACTTCCAGTCCCAGCAGGGCACGCCGGGCGGATGGCTTTCGCGCCACGCTTGCATTTGCTCCTGCCCGAGGCCGGCGATCTCGATCACCTTCACCGATGGATCGTCGCGGTGGGCAAGGACCCATTCGGGCGAGACGAGTACTGAAGGGAGCGTGTCGTTCATGTCCGTGCTCTGGGTTGGTTGGCCGCGCTTCGGCGATATCATGATGACATGGTGACTGCGTCGATGCATGTGGCGATGCGGAAGGCTGCGTTGCCGCCTTCGCAGCCGCGATGCTATGCTGGACCGATGACTCTGCATCTGCCTGCGCCGGACGATCGGTCCGCACCGGATACGGCCCGGTCAAGCCGCAAGCCCCCTGCATCCGCTTCGCCGCGGCTGTCGTTCGCTGCACTGGCATTGCTCGCGGTCACCGCATTGCCTGCCGCCGCCCAGCAATGGCCTGCCAGGAGCATCGTCGTCGTGTCGCCATTCGCGCCCGGCGGGGCGAACGACCTGATCGCGCGCACGATGTCGGCCAAGCTCGCCGAGGCGCTGGGGGTCGCAGTCACGGTCGAGAACCGGGGTGGCGCAGGCGCCACGATCGGTACCGCCTACGTGGCACGGGCGGTGCCGGACGGCTACACCCTGCTGGTGGCCGGCCAGAGCAGCCTCGCGTTCGCGCCGCACCTCTACGCGAAGCTGTCCTACGATTCGCTGCGCGACTTCGCGCCGATCATGAACGTCGCGCTCGGTCCGTATGCGCTGACCGTGAACGCGCGCGTGCCGGCGAAGAACGTGGCAGAGTTGATGAAGATCGCGCGCAGCAAGCCGCAGGCGCTGACCTTCGCCACCTCGGGTGCCGGGTCGGTGTCGCACCTCACGATGGAAACGCTGACCGCCTCGACCGGCATCGACCTCGTACACGTGCCCTACAAGGGCATGGTGCCTGCGATCACCGCGATGACCAGCGGCGAGGTCGACATGATGTTCGCCGACCTCGGGCTGGTGCAGCCGATGGTGCAGGCCGGCAAGCTGCGCGTGCTGGCGGTGTCGGGTCGCAACCGCTCCATCGCGGAGCCCTCGCTGCCGACGATGGTCGAGTCCGGCTACAAGGAAGTCGTCGGCGAGGGCCGCTTCGGCTTCCTCGCCCCGGCCGGTACGCCGAAGGAGATCATCGCGCGGCTGCACGGCATCCTGGCCACCGCGGTGAAGGGGCAGGATGTGCGCGATCGTTTCGCCAAGCTCGGCTACGAGCCCACCAGCGATACGCCGGAGCAGTTCGCGGCGCTGATGAAGGCCGAACATGAACGCTTCGGCAGGCAGATCCGCCAGTTGAAGATCAAGGCCGAGTAGAGGAGACACCATGCTGACCCCAGATCCGCAGGCATTCAACGCGATGCCGCCGGTGAACGCCAACGAGACCTTCCTCACCGCCCAGTACTTCCAGGCGGTGGACAACATGATCAAGGTGTTTGCGATCCGGCCGGATGACAAGTTGCTGTTCCTGTCCGACTTCCTGATCGATCCGCGCGTGTTCCATGCGATCGAGGGCATCGCGCGTGCGCGCGGCGTGCGGCCCGAGATGTACATGAGCAGCAACTGGAACACCGGCGTGTTCCCGGAAGAGCTGAAGCCGGTCTACGAGAAGGCGACGCTGGTGGTGTCCACCTGGTTCGCCTCGATCGGCGATGCGTACTGCCTGAAGGTGCGCAAGGACACCGGGCAGCGCACGGTCAAGATGACCTACTTCCGCAACATCGACGTACTGAAGACGCCGCAGGCGCGCTTCCCGGCGGAACTGATCGGCGAGATCACCCGCGCGACGCGCGACATGTATCCCAAGGGCGAATCGTTCGCGCTGAAGATCACCGACCCGCGTGGCACCAACTGGACGGCAAACTTCACCTCCGAGATGCGCGAGAACATGCTGAGTTCGAACCGCTGGCGCGGCCAGATGACGGCCGAGGAAGCCGGTGCCTACGTGCACTGGGTGCCGACGCACGGGCCGAACGTCTACGACCGCACCACGCTCGGCAAGAAGATGGACCGCGGTGCGACACGCAATGACGTGAACGGCATCGTCTATCCGCAGAGCGCGGTCGGATTCCCGAAGCCGTTCACCGAGAAGATCGGCGTGGTGTTCGAGAACGACCGCATCGTCGAGGTACGCGGCCACTCGGAAGAGGCGGTCATCCTTCGCGACATGCTGGTCGGTGGCGTGCTGGTGGAACTCGGCTGCGGCTTCAATCCGAAGGCGCCCCGCCAGGGCATCTACCCGGCCGGGTCGAACTCGCCCGGTGCGCTGCACTTCGGCATCGAGCTCGAGAAGCCGTGCGCCTACATCCAGCGCGCGATGCCGAACTGGGAAGAGCCGCCGATCCACATGGACCTGGTCTGCCTCGACTCCACTGTTACCGCCGGGCCGAACCTGCTGGTGCAGGATGGACTGCTCACGGCGCTGCGCAGCCCGCAGGTGATCGAGGCGGCGCGGCGCTATGGCAATCCGGTGGACCTGCTCGAGGGATGGCCAGACTGACCTGCCCGCTCCCGGCGTACGGCTGCCTGCGGCGATGAAGAAGCCGAAGGCGGCCGCGGTCGGCGCGGCGGCCGCGCTGCACCAGCGCCTGTACGCGGCGACCCCGTCGTTCGAGTGCATCGAAGGTTGCACCGACTGCTGCGGCCCGGTGCCGTGGAGTGCGTGGGAGCTGAAGCAGGCCGGGCTGGCGGAGCCACCTGCCGAGCGCGCGGACCAGGCCTGCGTGTTCTCGCTGGCCGGACACTGCGGCATCCACGAGCGTCGTCCGATGATGTGCCGCCTGTACGGCGCGGTGGAGGACATGCGCTGCCCGCATGGCCGCGGCCCGCTGGTGCCGCTGCCAGCGGCCGAAGGCCATGAGCTCGTCCGCCGCTACAAGATCGCGAACGCGATGAAGTGATCGCGCCTCAGGGTAGCCGGGCAGTGACCTCGATCTCGAGCCGCTTGCCCTGGCGGGTACCGACGAAGGTGTAGTCCACCTGCGGGATCACGACACCGACTGCTTCGGCGAAGCGCGACTTCAGCATCGGCAGCGACTCCTCGTGGTGAAGGAGGAAGGACGCCTTCGCCACGTCGGCCCAGCCTGCGCCTCCATCGGCCAGCGTGTCGGTGATGCGCTGGATGATCACCGGGATCTGGCCGTCGAAGGTCGTGTTCGTCATGTCGGTCACGCCGGACAGGAACAGGAGGCCGCCCCAGTTCAGCCGGCGCAGCACGACGGTCGGCGGGTCGTACTCCTTCATCACTTTCGGCCCGTCCCCGGGCCAGGGCAAGATCGCCAGCAGGTCGATCGACACTCGCGCCCGGTCGCCGAGCCGTCCGGTCCAGATGTGGCTGGAGCTGACCGAGCGGGCCGCGCCGTCGAGTACACGCCGGCGCGCGAGGTTGGCGGCGACCCAGGTGTCCATGTCGCGGGTGAACATGCGGGTGCGTACCACCTGCTCGAGGCCGAAGCCGAACGCCGACAGTTCCTGCGCGAAGCGGGCAAGCAGGGCGCGCGTCTCGTCCTCGACGCTGCCCTCGCCGGTGCCATCGCAGGACAGCGACACGAAATCCCGGCCCAGCCAGGGGAACAGCTTCAGGCGCATCGGTGCAGGCTCCATGCAGGTCTCCGGCGGCCGGACGGCGGGCGGGGAGGCAACGATTCTATTCCGGCCGGATGCCAGCCGCCTCGGCGAGCTTCGCCACCATCGCCAGTTGCGCGGTGAGGTAGCGGTCCATCTCCGCCGGTGACATCGCGGGCATCGGTTCGCCGCCCATCGATGCCCACTGCTGCATCGATTCGGGCAGCGCGACCGCACGCCGCACAGCGGCATTGACCAGGTCGACCACCGGCCGTGGCGTCCTTGCCGGGGCGACCAGGCCGAACCATGGATCCCAGCGGTAGCC
>CAMDXD010000326.1 GCA_945877995.1 Bordetella parapertussis | reverse complement strand
GCCGACGCGTGCTGGAAGCTCACGGCATCCCGATACCCATGTACCGCCTTGCGGGAAACCCCCACGAACTGGCCGAGGCGATGCCTGCCTTCGGCGAGTCACCAGTGGCGCTGAAGATCGTATCGCCGGATATCGTCCACAAATCCGATGCCGACTGTGTGCGGCTAAGCGTACGCGGGGAAACTCAGGCCGCCACCGCGCTGGCCGAGATCCTCACCAACGCAGCGGCGTTCGCACCCGATGCGCGTATCGCTGGCGTGCTGGTTTCGCCGATGGCCGAGCGCGGCGTGGAAGTGATCGTCGGCACCAGCCATGATCCCCAGTTCGGGCCCGTCATCATGTTTGGCCTGGGAGGGGTGTTCGTCGAGGTCATGCGCGACGTGGCCTTCCGGACGCTTCCGCTGTCGGTAGAGGACGCACACGCGATGATTGACGACATCCGGGGACGGCAGGTGTTCGCAGGCGTGCGTGGCTTGCCGGCGGTCGACATCCCTGCATTGACAAAATTGCTGATGGCGGTATCCGGGCTCGCGCTGGCCTACCCTGAAATCGCCGAAATAGATCTCAACCCGGTGATCCTTCATGCAGATGGTTTTTCGATCGTCGATGTACGGATGATCCTGGCGAATTGACGGAGCAGTATTCCCGCCGGCGCGAGCTGGCTTCGGGCAACACGGGTGGCAGCAGTCACGACTTCCCGGTTGCGCAACATCGTGGAGGAGATGGTGATGAACAACAGATGGCTGCGGTCGGTGATCCCGTTGTGCGGCGCCATCGTGGCGGGAGTGCCCGGCGCAGTGTCCGCGCAGGCCTATCCTGCAAAGCCGGTGCGCTTGATCGTACCGTTCGCTGCAGGCGGTGGCTCGGACGTGGTGGCGCGCATGATCGGGGCCGAACTTTCAAAGGCCTGGGGCCAGCCGATCGTGGTCGAGAACAGGGCCGGGGCCGGTGGCATCATCGGAGCAGAGCATGTGCAGCGCTCGCCACCGGATGGCTACACGATGCTGCTGGTGGAACTCGGCGGACTGAGTAGCCGTTCCACGCTTTACAAGCTGCCGTTTGATCTGCTGAAGGACTTCACAGGCGTGGCGGTGGTGGCCTACGGGCCCAACGTGCTGGTAACGCATCCGTCAGTACCGGCGCGCTCCGTGCGCGACCTGATCGCACTGGCCAAGGCACGGCCCGGGCAACTCAACTTCGCCATCCCCGGCATTGGCAGCGTGGCTCATCTGGCGGGCGTCGAGCTCGAACAGACGCTCGGCGTCAAGGTGTCCTACATTCCCTACAAGGGCGGTGGCCCTGCAATCACCGATCTCACTGGCGGGCAGGTCGATTTTTCGGTGAACGGCTTGCTGGCGACGCTGCCTCACATCAAGAGCGGCAGGTTGCGTGCCCTCGCGGTGGCGACGAAAGAGCCGCATCCGGCATTGCCCGGTGTGCCCACCCTGTCGGAGACCGTTCCAGGCCATGAAAGTGGTTCACGCCAGGCGGTGCTGGCATCGGCCGCGGTACCACAGGAGATCATTGCAAGATGGAACGCGGAGATCATGCGGATCAATGCGACGCCTGCGATGAGGGAGCGCCTGGCGGCCCTGGGTGCCCTGCCCGAATTCCACACGCCGGCAGAGTTCCAGCGGCTGATCGCGGCCGAACGCCAGCGCTGGGCCGCGATCATCGAGAAAGGCCAGATCAAGGGCGAATGACGTCATGGAAATCGACGAAACGATTCACGTTCCCTCCGATACCGCCACGGTATGGGCCCTGCTGTCTGATCCACGCGCGGTGGTGGAATGCGTGGACGGCGCGACCCTGGGCGATCGCCAGGAGGACGGCAGCTACGAAGCAAGGCTTACCGTACGCTTCGGTCCGGCCAAGGTGGGCTTCGGCGCAAGGGTAGCCATAGAGATGGACGAGCACACCCGCAGCGGTACCGTTACATCGCGCGGCAAGGATACGCAAGGCGGTACCCGATTTGCGGCGAGCACCCGGTTTCGGGTCGAGGCATCCGAGGAGGGAGACGGATCGACCATCCGGATCAAGTCGCAGGTCGACATCACCGGGCGGCTCGCTTCGCTGATCGAATCGGGCGCTTCGCTGGTGATCAAGCGTATGACGAAGGATTTTTCCGAACGACTGGTCGCCCGTTGTTTGGGGACCGTACCCACCGGCGAGGCCGTATCGGCAAAGCTGGACGATTGATGCCGATCACTGGAACAGAGGGCATGTCACGATGAAGGTCTACCAGAGGTTGGCCCAGGCATTCCATGCGGAAGGAGTGACCGCCACATTCGGGATGATGGGAGACGGCAACATGTACTGGGTCACCGAACTGCACAAGCTCGGCGTCAAGGTGCATGAAGTCAGGCATGAAGGCGCGGGCCTGGGTATGGCCGACGGCTGGGCGCGCACCACGCGCACGCCAGGCGTGGCCACGGCCACCTGTGGACCCGGCGTGACCCAGCTCGCCACCGGCCTCGTAACCGCTGCGCGTGCCCGTTCGCCCGTTGTGGTGTTCTGCGGTGAACATCCGACGATCGACGAGGAATACATCCAGCACTTCGACCAGTCGCGCTTCGCAGCAGCTTGCGAAACAGGCTTCGTCCGGCTCGGTTCGCCGGAAGCCGCCGATGAAGTCGTGCGCAAGGCGTTCCACATGGCCAGGCTGGAGAGCCGGCCGGTCATGCTGAGTTGCCCGATGGACCTTCAGCAGAAGACCTTCGAAGACGATGAGCCCTACCGTCCTTCCCATTCGCTGTTCACTCGCGGCATCATCCATCCGGATGCGCGCGCACTGGAGCGGGCGGCGGACATCATCGCTGCCGCCCGCCGGCCAGTGATCATCGTCGGCCGCGGCGGGGAATGGTCGGGCGCAGGCGATGCGATTCTTCGACTGGGAGATCGAATCGGAGCGCTGATCGCGACCTCACTGATGGCCCGTACATTCCTCAACGAAACTGAATGGCACGTCGGTATCTCCGGGACGTATGCATCCAAGCCGGCGATCACCTTGTTCGAGGAAGCCGATGTCGTCATCGGCGTTGGCGCGAGCCTGAACCGCTACACGACCGAGCATGGCTATCAGTACCCGAACGCACGCTATGTGCAGATCGACTGCGAGCCGCATGTCATGATGAGTGGCGGCCGATTCTCCGACTGCTACGTGCAGTCGGATGCGCGTGTCGCGGTCGAGGAGATCGATCGCCTGCTCGAGGCGCGCTCGGTCAGCCTCACCGGCTATCGAACACCCGAGGTCAGAGCGAAGCTGGTGGGCCACAATATCGACCGCAAGGAGTTCGAACTCGATGCTGGTACGGTAGATCCCCGCGAGTCCGTGCTGGCCGTCGACGAACTCGTGCCAGCACACTTTGGCGTTCTTTCCGGCAGCGGCATGACACCGGGATTCGCCAACATGTTGATGACCCGGCGCCGGGCCCTGGTGCAATCCGGGCATTTCTTCGGCTGCATAGGCCAGATGTTGCCCGCAGCCATCGGCGCGGTGGTGGCGACCAACAACAATCCTGCAGTGCTGCTCGACGGGGATGCCAGCTTCATGATGCATCTGGCTGAGTTCGAAACGGTGGTGCGGTACAACCTGCCGCTGCTGGTGGTGGTAATGAACAATGAATGCCTTGGAGCCGAATACTACAAGCTCGATGCCAAGTCGATGGACGTGAATACCGCCGTGATCACCTGCCCCGATCTGGGCGCCTTCGCCGTATCGATGGGCGCGCGTGGCAAGCTCGCGCGCAGCAACGAAGAACTGTGCGATGCGGTCAAGGCCTGGGTAGCCAGCCCCGGCCCGATGATCATCGACCTTCGCATCTCACGCACCGTGCCCAGCGTACCGTACCGGCGCATCCATTACGGAATGGACGAATAGGCGAGTCCCATGACCATGATCACCGGAAGTCAGTTGGCGGCCGAGACCCTCAAACGTATCGGGGTGGATACATTCTTCTTCCTGATGGGCGGACCCATGAACAACCTGCTCCGAGCCTCTCTGGCAAGGGGCTTGCGGGGCATAGACGTGCGTCACGAGCAGGCGGCAGCGATGATGGCCCATGCCTATGCGCGCGTGTCGAACCGTCCCGGGCTGTGCATGGGTGCATCCGGCCCAGGCACCATCAACCTGACCACCGGCCTGGCAACCGCCCTGGTCGATTGCAGCCCGGTTGTGGCCTTTGGTGGCGCGAGTCCGCTGAACGAGATCGGCACCGGCGCCTTCCAGGAAATCGACCAGGTGGCTATCATGCGGCCGGTCACCAAGTGGGCCGAGCGCGTCTACGAGACGAGACGCATCCCGGAGATGATCGACGCAGCATTCCGACGGGCCATTTCCGGTCGGCCGGGACCTGTCTATCTCGACCTTCCCGCCGACGTGCTGTACCAGGAGGTGGAGTCGGACACCGTGCACTGGCCCGACCTGGCGCGTACGCTGCAACGCGCGCGACCGCAGGGCGACGACGATCTGGTCGAGCGGACTCTCATGCTGCTCGAGAAGGCAGAGCGTCCCGTCGTGCTCTCGGGCAGCGGCGTGTTCTGGTCGGGGGCTGAGGGTCGCCTGCGTGAATGGCTCGACCTGACCGGCATGCCGATCTACACAACCCCGCAAGGGCGCGGGATTCTGCCGGAGGACCATCCACATGCCTTCCTGAATGCCCGTGCAAGCGCGCTTCGCGAAGCCGATTTCATCCTGGTGGTGGGTACGCGACTCAACTACGTGTTCGCACGCGGATTGCCCCCGCGCATTTCGGCCGCCGCGAAGCTGGTCCGTATCGATATCGATCCTGAGGAGATCGGAGCCGGTCATCGCGCTGATGTGGGAATCGTCGGTGATTGCCATGCCGTGTTGGGGCAATTGATCGAAGCGGCGCGGCCACGGATCGTGGCGACACGGTTTGCCGCGTGGCGCGACCACCTTGGTCGCATCGA
>CAMDXD010000325.1 GCA_945877995.1 Bordetella parapertussis | reverse complement strand
AAATGTTTCCGTCACCCATTTCCCCACTCGGCGCCAAGGGAGCCGGCGAAGGGGGCATCATTCCGGTCGGCGGCGTGATCGCCAACGCGGTGGCCGATGCGCTTGCGCCGCTGGGTGTATCCATCGACCGGTTGCCGCTGACGCCGGCGCGTCTCTGGGAACGCATCCAGGCCGCTATCCAACCCGGGGCATGGCGACCGCACGCTGCAGGCCACGCGCCGGCGTCCAGTGGGCCAGCGCCTATAATCAAGCGGGGTTCCGAATGACCGCTTACATGATGAATTGCAACCGTGAGTGACGACTGTGAATAGCGACTGGCAAGCCTTCCTGTACGCCCGCGGTGCACGGGCCGATGCCGCATCGGCAGCCATCGAGACGTTCGGCGAGCCGGGCACCGAGCGCGTGGCGGCAGCCGAAGGCGCCATGCTGTGCGACCTCTCCCACCTCGGAGTGATCGGGTTTGCCGGAAGCGATGCACAGGTGTTCCTGCAAGGGCAGCTGACCTGCGACGTGCGCGAGGCGACGACCGATGCCAGTCGGCCCGGTGCGCTGTGCACGCCGAAAGGCCGCGCGCTGGCGACCTTCAGGCTGTGGCGGGACGCAGACGTCTACTGCATGCAGCTTCCAGTCGGCCAACTCGAGCCGATACGCAAGCGGCTGTCGATGTACGTGCTGCGATCGAAGGTGTGCGTATCCGACCGCAGCGGCGAATCGGTGCGGGTCGGTGTCGCCGGGCCGCAGGCCGCGCCACGCCTGGCCGCCGCGCTGGGCGTCGCGGAAAATACATTGCCCGCCGTCGGTGCGATCGTTCAGAAGGACGGGCTGCGCTGCCTCGGTCTCGACGGCGGACGCTTCGAACTGGTGGCGCCGCTCGATGCCGCAGCCGGCCTTTGGACGGCGCTCGCGGCGACGATCACGCCGGCCGGTGAACCGGCCTGGCGCTGGGCATCGATCCATGCCGGCGAACCAACGTTGCACGAAGCGACGCGCGAGCAGTTCGTGCCGCAGATGTTCGATCTCGACCTGACCGGCGGCATCGGCTTCAGCAAGGGTTGCTACACCGGGCAGGAGATCGTGGCTCGCACCCAGTACCTCGGCCGATTGAAGCAGCGTCTCTACCGGGCACATGTCGCCGCCGCAGATTTGCTCCCGGCACCAGGCACGGCACTGTACAGCGCCGACCTCGAGGGGCAGGCGACGGGCATGGTGGTGGAGGCAGCCTGGGCGCCGGACGGCGGCATCGACCTGCTGGCTGTGGTGCGTACCGGCAGCGCAGCGGCCCATCCGCTGCATCTGTCGGCCATCGACGGCCCGCCACTGCAGTCGCTCGTCCCCGTCCATGAGGCAGCGGTATCCGACGGTGCGCGCTGAGGTCCGGCCGGCGTGTGCCTGATCCTGTTCGCGGTCGATGCGCATCCCGACTACCGACTGCTCGTGGCCGCCAATCGTGATGAACATTTCGCGCGCCCGTCCGCGCCGGCCGCCTACTGGACGGACGCGCCGCATGTACTTGCCGGCCGCGACCTCGACCGTGGCGGCACCTGGTTCGGTGTCGGCCGCGACGGCCGCTTCGCTGCGGTGACGAACTACCGCGGGGCGCCGCCAGTGGCCGGCGGTCCGTCGCGCGGGGCACTGGCAGCGGCCTACCTGCGGGGCACCCAGCCCCCGGCCGCGTTCATCGAGGGCCTGGCGCGGCGCGCCGGCGACTACCAGGGATTCAGCGTGCTGCTCGGCGA
This sequence comes from Bordetella parapertussis, assembly GCA_945877995.1. Lineage (GTDB taxonomy): Bacteria > Pseudomonadota > Gammaproteobacteria > Burkholderiales > CAIKXV01 > CAIKXV01. Next base: position 3,211 of record CAMDXD010000325.1, on the reverse strand, counting down.
TGCAACCTCGCTGCACTACTACTCGAACCAGCTCAAGGGCGCCGGTGCGGGCGGCATGCCGGTCGCTGCCGGGGTGCATGGCCTGAGCAACCACCTGCTCGACACGCCGTGGCCGAAGGTGGTGCGCGGCCGACGGGCACTGGAAGACGCGCTGCCCCTGGATCCTGCCGCCCGAGACACGGCGCTGATCGCGGCGCTCTCGGACCGCCGGCCGCCGGAGGATCGCGACCTGCCCGCGCAGGGGGCGCCGCTCTCGTTCGAACGCGCGCTGGCCGCGCCGTTCATCCACGCGCCAGAGCGCGATTACGGCACGCGCTGTTCGACGCTACTGTCGGTCGCACGCAGCGGTGAAGTGGCGTTCGTCGAACAGACCTGGGACCGACACGCAGCGCCGTCTGGCTGCGTACGCCATCGCTTCAAGATCGACTGACCGTTTTTCCGGCCTGCGGTCGCGCGCCGCGTCGGCCTGCAGCGTCAGTGTCCCTGAAGCGCAAGCTGCATCGCGCGATGCGCGATACCGGCGTCTTCAAACACATCGCCACAGGCCTGGAAGCCCTCGCGCGCATAGAAGCCCAGCGCCTGCACCTGCGCATTGAGCCGCACGATGGCGAACCCGGCTGCCGCCGCCTGCGCGAGCATGGCCCGGAGCAGCGCGCGGCCAACGCCGCGGCCGCGCCACGGCGCGAGTACCGCCATGCGGCCGATGTGACCGTCGGGGAGCAGCCGCGCGCATCCGATCGGCCGACCTTGCGCATCCTCGGCCAGCAGGTGCTGGCAGGCGGGGTCGAGACCGTCCCATTCCAGTTCGGCCGGAACATCCTGTTCGACAACGAACACCGTTTCCCGGACTGTCCGCAGTGCGACGAAGTCCTCGGGCCAGCTGGCCGCGCGCACCCTGAATGCCGTGCCAGTGCTTTCCATCTCACGATGATAACGGCGGCCACGGCTCATTTGTCAGCGTCAGCCCCCCGGCGTAAACTCCGGCCGGGCGTTAAAACACCAGAAGCTTCAGCCGCAGCAGCGGCGGGCCCGCCCGGGCGACGAACGAAGTCGCAGACACAGACAGCGCGGGAGAGAAGATCCCGTGCAGTTCGGAGGATCGTGATGCGAAACCCTGTCGCGGCATGCGGTGCCGCCCTTGCGCTGGCCTTTTGCGCCAGTCTTCCGCCCGCTGCGGTTGCGCAGCCGGCGTGGCCGGTCAAGCCGATGCGGCTCGTGATTCCGTTCCCGCCGGGGGGGCCGACTGACATCATCGGACGGGCGGCGGCGCGCAAGCTCGAAGAGGCCTACGGTCAGGCGGTGGTGATCGAGAACCGTGGCGGCGCAGGCGGGACCATCGGCGCCGAATTCGTCGCCCGCGCCCCGGCCGACGGCTACACGATGCTGGTCGGTTCGCTGTCGACCCATGGCATCGCGCAGTCGCTGTACCCGAAGCTCGGCTACGACGTCCTCAAGGATTTCCACCACGTCACGCTGCTGGCGATGGTGGACAATTTTCTGGTCGTGCATCCCGCCGTGCCTGCGAAGAACCTGAAGGACCTGATTGCCCTCGCCCGCAGGAATCCCGGGCGGATGAACTACGGGTCGGTTGGCATCGGCGGTGCATCGCACCTGATGGCGGAGATGGTCAACAGCATGGCCGGCATCCGCACGGTTCATGTGCCTTACAAGGGCGCGGCGCCGGCCACGGCGGCACTGCTCGGCGGCGAGATCGACTTCCTGCTAAGCGGCATCCCGGCGCTCCTGCCCCACGTGAAGGCCGGCCGGGTGCGGGCCCTCGCGACCACCCTCGAGAAGCGCTCGCGGCTTGCCCCCGAGGTTCCGACGATGGTCGAGTCCGGCCTGCCGGGCTACGTGGTGAGCACCTGGTACGTGCTGTCGGCGCCGGCGGGCACGCCGCGCGACATCGTGAATCGGGCGAACAGCGTGGTCGTGAAGGGGCTCAAGGGGGCCGACACGGTCGAGAGCTTCAACCAGATGGGCGCCGAGGTGATGGGCACGACGCCTGAGCAGACGGTCGAGTTCCTGCGCGGCGAACTCGCCCGATGGGCGAAGGTGGTACGCGACTCCGGCGCAAGGCCCGAGTAGCGACCCTGTCGCACACCTGGCGGCGCACGGTCAACCGGCATGGGCGGCCGATCGTGCCGCCGTGCCGCATCGAACACACGGGAGAAGCGCGATGGGAATGATGGATGGCAAGGTCGTGGTGGTCACCGGCGCCGGCCGGGGTGTGGGTCGCGGCGTCGCGCTGCTGATGGCAGCCGAAGGCGCGCAGGTGGTGGTGAACGACATCGGCGCGGCGCTCGACGGCTCGGGCGGCGAGCAGACGCCGGCGCAGGAAGTGGTCAACGAGATCGCGGCAGCCGGTGGCGAGGCCGTCGCCAGCTACGACAGCGTGTCCGAATGGAACAGCGCCGAGAAGATCATCCAGTGCGCGCTCGATTCGTTCGGCCGCATCGATGCGGTGGTGAACAACGCCGGTATCCTGCGCGACGTCATCTTCCACAAGATGACCGAATCCGACTTCGACGCCGTCGTGGACGTGATGCTCAAGGGTTCGTTCAACATGTCGCGCCACGCTGCGAACCATTTCCGCAAACAGGAAGCCGGCGCCTTCGTGCACATGACCTCCACCGCTGGCCTGATCGGCGCGATCGGCCAGGCCAACTATGCCGCGGCGAAACTGGGCATCGTCGGGCTGTCGAACAGCATCGCGCGCGACATGGAGAAGTACCGGGTGCGTTCCAACTGCCTGGCACCCTCGGGCTGGACACGGATGATCGCCTCGATCCCGACCGACAACCCGGCGCAGCAGAAGCGCGTCGCGCAGCGCATGACGGTGAAGGCGGAGATGAACGCGCCGCTGACGGTGTTTCTGTGCAGCGATGCGGCGGCCGAAGTCAGCGGGCAGGTGTTTTCGGTGCGCAAGAACGAGCTGTTCCTGTTCAGCCAGCACCGCCCCGTGCGTGGTGTCCACCGCAGCGAGGGCTGGACGCCGGCCACCATCGCCGAACACGCGCTGCCCAGCTTCCGGCCCAACCTCACGCCGCTCGAACGCACGGTGAACGTGTTCCCGTACGACGCGATCTGATCTGACAGGCACCCTGCCATGACCATCCACTATGAAACCCTGAAAAACTGGCAGATCCCGGACCTTCCGCTCGAACTGTCGAAGAAGGACACCATCCTGTATGCGCTGGGGCTTGGTCTT
>CAMDXD010000324.1 GCA_945877995.1 Bordetella parapertussis | reverse complement strand
CGGTGCTCTTGCGGCCACCACGGCTGGTGCGCTGTTCTATCGCCACCGTCGGTGGGATGCCGAACACGCCATCGACCTCCGGCTTGGCGGCTGGCTGCACGAATTGCCGGGCGTAGGCATTCAACGACTCGAGGTAGCGCCGCTGCCCTTCGCCGAACACGATGTCGAAGGCGAGCGTCGACTTGCCCGAGCCCGAGACGCCGGTCACCACGGTGAAGCGGTCGCGCGGGATCTCTACGTGCACCTGCTTCAGGTTGTGTTCGCGCGCGTTGTGCACGACGATCGAGTGGCGGGCGCGCTCGCGGTAGCCGGCCTCGAGGCCGTCGGGTTCCTGCGCCACGATCGTGCGCGACGGATGGAAGCGCTGCAGGTCGCTGAACGAGGCTTCGTATTCGACCAGGGCCCGGCCGGTATGCGACCCGGCATTGGCCGATATGGCCGCCGGCGTGCCAACCGCGACCACTTCGCCGCCGCCGTCGCCGCCCTCGGGGCCGAGGTCGATGACCCAGTCAGCTGCGCGGATCACGTCGAGGTTGTGCTCGATGACCAGCAGCGAATGGCCAGCCTCGATCAGCCGCCGGAACGCGACCAGCAGCTTGGCGATGTCGTCGAAGTGCAGGCCGGTGGTGGGCTCGTCGAACAGGAACAGCTTGCCCCGGCCGTCCTTCGGCGCGGCGTAGCTGTTGCTGCGTTTCGCTGCCTCGGCAAGGTGGCCGGCCAGCTTCAGCCGCTGCGCCTCGCCACCGGACAGCGTCGGCACTGGTTGTCCGAGGCGCAGGTAGTCGAGGCCGACCTCGGCCAGCGGCTGCAGTGCCGTCACCAGGTCGCGTTCGCCGGCGAACACCGACAGCGCCTCCGATACGGTGAGTGCCAGCACGTCGGCGATCGAACGACCGTCGAGGGTCACCTCCAGCGTCTCCGCACGGTAGCGCGTGCCGTCGCAGTCGGGGCAACGCAGGTAGACGTCGGACAGGAACTGCATCTCGACGAACTCGAAGCCGGTGCCGCCGCAGGTGGCGCAGCGCCCGTTGCCCGAGTTGAAGCTGAAGGTGCCGGCGGTGTAGCCGCGTTCCTTCGCCAGCGGCAGCTTCGAGAACAACGTGCGGATCGCATCGAAGGCCCCGACATAGCTGGCCGGGTTGGATCGCGTCGTGCGGCCGATCTGCGTCTGGTCGACCATCACCACGTCTTCCAGGCGCTCCGCGCCTTCGAGCGAATCTAACGCGCCGGGTGCTTCCGTCGGACGCCCGAAATGGCGCAGCAGCGCCGGATGCAGGACGTTGTCGATCAGCGTCGACTTGCCCGAGCCGGATACGCCGGTCACGGTCACCAGGCAGCCGAGCGGGATCGACACATCGACCTGCTTCAGGTTGTGTTCCGCGGCGCCGCGCATCACCAGCTTCGGCTGCGCCGCGATCTCGGCTTCCGGACGGCCCAGCCGCCCCGCATCGGCGCGACGTCGGCCCGACAGGTAGAGCGCGGTCAGCGTGCCCGATTCCATCATCTCGACCGGCGTGCCGTGGAAAACGATATTGCCGCCGCGCTCGCCCGGCCCAGGGCCGATGTCGAGGATACGATCGGCACCGAACATGATCTGCGGGTCGTGCTCGACCACCACCAGCGTGTTGCCGGCGGCACGCAGCCGCTGCATTACCGCGATCACCTGCTGCATGTCGCGCGGATGCAGGCCGATCGACGGCTCGTCAAGCACGAACAGCGTATTGACCAGAGACGTGCCGAGGGCCGTGCAGAGATTGATCCGCTGCACTTCGCCACCGGACAGCGTGCGCGACTGGCGGTCCAGCGTGAGATAGGCAAGGCCGACCTGGCACAGGTAGCCGACGCGCGCGCGGATATCCCCGAGCAGCTGCTCGGTCGCCTGGTCGAGCGGTGCCGGCAGCCGTAGCCGGTCAAAGAAGGTGCGTACGCGTTCGGCCGGCAGCAGCATCATGTCGTGCGCGGTGAGGCCGGGCAGGGCGTGCAACGTCGCATTATCGTAGCGCGCCGCATGCGGGCGAAAGCGCGCGGTGCCGGCCAATGCAACGTCCGCATCCTCGCGCGAGCCCAGGCGCCAGTCGAGCGCATCGGGGCGCAGCCGTGCGCCGTCGCAATCGGTGCACGGGGTGTACGCGCGGTAGCGCGACAGCAGTACCCGTACATGCATCTTGTAGCTCTTTGTCTCCAGCCAGTCAAAGAAGCGTTTTGCGCCGTACCAGGTGCCGGGGAAGGACTTGTTCCAGCTCTTCCATTGCGGCTCGCCGTCGATCACCCACCGGCGGTTCGCTTCGCCCAGGTCGCGCCAGGGCACGTCGATCGGGATGCCGCGCTTCTGCGCGTACTCGATCAGTTCCTTTTGCGAGTCGCTGAAGCTCTTCGACTGCCAGGGCTTGACCGCGCCCTGGCGAAGCGTCTTCGATTCGTCGGGCACGACCAGGCCGTAATCGACCCCGATCACCCGTCCGAAGCCGCGGCAGGTCTCGCAGGCACCGACCGGCGAATTGAACGAGAACAGGCTCGGGGTCGGGTCCGAGTAGCGCAGGTCGCAGTGGGCGCAGTGCAGGTCGGAGGAGAAGCGCCAGACCGGGGTGGATGCCGCGGACGCCTGGGTCGGTTCAATGCTGCCGCTGCCCTCTGCCGTGGCGCCCTCGGTGAGTACACGGACGTCTACCCGGCCCTGCCCGACGCGCAGCGCCGCTTCCAGCGCCTCCACCACGCGTGCACGTTCCGCGTTGCCGAAACGGAAGCGGTCCTGCACCACAGTGAACCGCTTCGCGCCGTCCGGCTCGATCCGGGTATAGCCCTGGCGCTCCAGCATCGCGCGGACTTCGTCCGGCTTGAAGTTGTCCGGGACCGGCACCGGGAAAGTGATCGCCAGCCGTGGATCGCCCGCCGCCGTTGCATGCCCTGACAGCGCGGCGAAGATCGATTCGGCCGAGTCGCGGCGCACTGGCTGGCCGCAGCAGCGGCAGTACAGCTTCGCTGCGCGGGCGAACAGCAGCTTCAGGTGGTCGTTAAGCTCGGTCATCGTGCCCACGGTCGAGCGCGAGGTGCGGACCGGGTTCACCTGGTCGATCGCGATCGCCGGCGGAATGCCGTCGATGCGGTCGACCTGCGGCTTGTCCATCCGGTCGAGGAACTGCCGGGCGTAGGGCGAGAAGGTCTCGACATAGCGCCGCTGGCCTTCCGCATACAGCGTGTCGAACACCAGCGACGACTTGCCGGAGCCGGAGACGCCGGTGACCACGGTCAGCTCACCCAGCGGCAGGTCCAGGTCGAGGTTGCGCAGGTTGTTCTGGCGGGCGCCGCGAATGGAGATCGCGGGGCGCGGGGCGGGTGGCACCGTATCAGGCATGGGGCTCGCTGCAAATGGACGCGGCGCTCCGGGCGGAGCGCCGCCCTGTGATTGTATGCGAGCGTCGCAGCTGCCATTCGGTAGCGCGCGCTGCTCAGGCAACCTGGCGCCTGATTCACCCGCTGCGCTACCGTTCCAGGGCCTCGCCGACAGCTTGCTGGCCGCGCACGGCGAGGGAAGCCTCAGTGCTGGCAGAACCCCGGCACGTGGTACGGCGTCTTCGCCAGCCCGCTGCAGAACTGGCTCACGTACGGTTCCATCTGCTCGCACAGCGCGCGCGACTCGCGGTTCACTTCGGTCAGCCGTTCGATCGCGGCCGACGCCTTCACGCGCAAGGCGTCGAAGTCGAACGACGTGAACCGCCCGGCCTCGAGCAGCACCCTGCCGTTCACGATCACCGTGTGCACGCCGGTGCCGTCCTCGCAATGGACGACCTGGTTCACCGGGTCGTTCAGCGGTACGTAGTGCGGAGCGCCGAGGTCGAGCAGCACGATGTCCGCCTTGTAGCCCTTCTGCAGCCGGCCGATCTGGCCGGCGAAGCCAAGCGCCTGCGCGCCGCCCTCGGTCGCCGCACGAAGGACCTCCTGCGTCGACAGCCAGAGTTCGGTGTCCCGGCCATGCACCCGCGAGACGAAGGAGGCGAGCCGCATCGCCTCGAACATGTTCAGGTTGTCCGACGAGCCTGCGCCATCGGTGCCGAGCGCGAGGTTCACCCCGCGCGAGAGCATCGCCCGGGTATCGGCCAGGCCCGACCCCAGCTTCATGTTGCTGCCCGGGTTGTGCGAGATCGAGCAGCCATGGTCGGCCAGCCGCGCGCGGTCGTCGTCGTCCAGCCAGATGCCATGCGCGACGCAGAAGCCGGGCTTGAGCAGGCCGAGGTCGTCCAGGTGCGCGACGAGCGTCTTACCGTAGCGCTGCTGCGCGACGATCGCCTGCATCTTCGATTCCGCCACATGCATCTGGAAGCCGACATCGAGTTCCAGTCCGAGGTCGCGGCAGCCGGTGAGGAATTCGTCGCTGCAATGGTGCGGAATGGTCGGGCCGAGCGCCGGGCGGATCTGGGTGCGGTCGTACTTCCAGTTCATGAACAGTTCGCGGCAGATGGCGACGCTCTGCGCATGCGGGGCATGCCTGATGGCGAGGGCCTGTTCGCGCAGCGGGCCGGGCAGTGCATCGGCCAGCCCGGGGATTGCCTCGTAGAAGCTGCGGTCGGCCATCATCGGCGCCAGCGTCGCGCGGATGCCGACATCGGCATAGGCCTGCGCCACCGCGTTCACGCCGTCCAGGGTCGGCAGCGGGAACTCGGCGAACATGTCGAACGAGGCAGTGCAGCCCTTGCGCAGCATCTCGCAAGCGCCGATCGCGGCCGACAGGTACTTCTCTTCCACCGAACGGCGTGCGGCGGTCCAGGAGGCATTGGCGAGCAGGATCTCGAGCGTCCAGCGGTCGGCGATGCCCTTGGACAGGTTGGTCTGGGCATGGTTGTGGCCGTTGACCAGGCCCGGGATCACCAGCCGGTCGGAGGCATCGACGACCTGCTTGTCTGCCGCCGGCACGCTGCCGGGCGGGGTGATGTCGATGATCCGGTCGGCCTCGACCAGAATGTCGGCCGGCTCGAAACGG
>CAMDXD010000323.1 GCA_945877995.1 Bordetella parapertussis | reverse complement strand
CGAAGGAAGCCCGCCACATGGATACCTTCATCCATTACGGGATGGCTGCGGGTATCCAGGCGTGGGCCGACAGCGGGATCGAGGTCACCGAGCAGAACGCCGAGCGCTTCGGCGTGATCGTCGGCTCGGGAATCGGCGGGCTGTCGTTGATCGAGCAGACCCACGCCGATCTTGTCGCGAAGGGGCCGCGACGCATTTCGCCGTTCTTCGTGCCGGCTTCGATCATCAACATGATCTCAGGTCACCTGAGCATTCGTTTCGGCCTCAAGGGCCCGAGCATGGCGGTGGTCACCGCGTGCACGACCGGCCTGCACTGCATAGGCGAGGCGGGCCGGCTGATCGAGTATGGCGATGTGGACGTGATGCTCGCCGGCGGCGCCGAATCGACGGTGTCGCCGCTGGGCATCGGCGGGTTCGCGGCCGCGCGGGCGCTGTCCAGCCGCAACGATGATCCGAAGACCGCGTCCCGTCCGTGGGACAAGGACCGCGACGGCTTCGTGCTGGGCGAGGGCGCTGGTGTCCTGGTGCTCGAAGAGTACGAGCACGCCCGTGCCCGTGGCGCGCGCATCTACGCCGAACTGTCCGGTTACGGCATGAGCAGCGACGCCTACCACATGACGGCGCCGAGCATGGACGGCCCGCGTCGCTGCATGGTCAATGCGCTGCGCAATGCAGGCGTCGATCCGACGGATATCCAGTACCTGAACGCCCACGGCACCTCTACCCCGCTGGGGGACAAGAACGAGACCGAGGCGATCAAGGCCGCCTTTGGCGCCGAGACCGCAAAAAAACTCGTTGTCAACTCGACGAAGTCGATGACCGGCCATCTGCTCGGCGGCGCCGGCGGCCTTGAATCGGTGGTGAGCGTCCTGGCGATCCACCACCAGGTCTCGCCGCCGACGATCAACATCTTCAACCAGGATCCGGAATGCGACCTGGATTACTGCGCCAACGAGGCACGGCAGATGACGATCGATGCAGCGCTGAAGAACAACTTCGGCTTCGGTGGCACCAACGGGTCGCTGGTCTTCCGGCGCCTGCGCTGACCGGTCCGTGCGGGCACGTGATCGGGTGACCACCCCGGCGTGCGGCACGGTCAGCATCCGATGAGTGACCATGGAACACTGTTCCTGAGTGTCGACGGTGTGGACGTCGATCCAGCCGCCATGGCCATCACGGCATCGGATCGCGGATTCAGCTACGGCGACGGCGTGTTCCGCACCGTGCGCGTCCGGGGCGGGCGCATCGCGGCCTGGGAGCGCCATGCCAAGAAGCTGGAAGACGACCTGGCACGGCTCGGACTCGGCCCACCCGATCTCTGCCGCATCGCCGAAGACGTGGCACGACTCGGTACAAACCATCCCGACTGCGTCGCGCGCATCACCATCACCGCTGGCGCGTCCGCTCGGGGCTATCGACGCATGCACGGCACGCCGCTGACCACGATCCTGCGTGCCACTGCGCTGCCGGCCTGGCCGGCAGAAGTCGCGACGCTCGGCATCGCACTGCGCTTGTGCAACCTGCGCCTGGCCGACCAGCCAGCCCTGGCGGGCGTGAAGCACCTGAACCGCCTGGAACAGGTGCTGGCGCGCGCCGAATGGAATGACGACCGCACTGCGGAAGGCCTGACTCTGGACGGTGCAGGCCATGCCATCTGCGGCACGATGAGCAACCTGTTCATCCTCGAAGGCAGTCGCCTTGCAACCCCTGACCTCGCGCGCTGCGGTGTCGAGGGCGTACAGCGCAGCCGTATCCTTGAATGGGCCCGCCGGCGCGGGATACCGGCCACCGTGGAGGCGTTACCGCTCGAGCGGGTGTGCGCCGCCGACGCGCTGATCCTGTGCAACAGCGTGGTCGGTACATGGTGGGTGAGCCGGTTCCACGGCCGTACCTATGCGCGGCCGGCGTGGCATGGCGAACTCACCGCCGACCTCGAACGCGATGACTAGGCGGCGCAGCCGCGGGCTCGGTTGGATGGCGTGGTTCGTCCTGCTGCCGCTGGTGACGGCGGCAGCGCTCGCGACCGTTGCCGGCCTGTACCTGTTCGCCTGGCGCCCCCAGCTGCCGTCCACTCCCGTGGAGTTCACCATCATGGAGGGCCGGGGCCTGCGTGCCGCTGCGAACGGAATGGTGCAGGCCAGGGTGCTCGACCATGCAATGCCGATGGTCCTGCTCGGCCGGATCACCGGCGCGGATACCCGGATACGCGCCGGCCATTACGAACTGCAGGCGGGCGCAACGACCTGGGAACTGCTGCAGAAGATCACCAGCGGCGATGTCACGCTGAGCGGGATCACCTTCGTCGAGGGGTGGACGCTGCGCCAGTGGCGCGCCGCGATTGCCGCTAGTCCGGATATCCGCCACGAGGGCCCGCTGGTGACAGATGCAGCGTTGGCAGAGGCACTGGGCATCGACGCCGGTTCGCTGGAAGGACGCCTCTTCCCCGACACCTACCTGTTTACCCGGGGCAGCACGGAGCGCGCGCTGCTCGCGAGGGCGCTGCGCACGATGGACGCGCACCTGGAGCGCGAATGGGCCGCGCGCGGCGCCAACCTCCAGGTACGCACGCCCTATGAGGCGCTGGTACTCGCCTCGATCATCGAGAAGGAGACCGGCGCCCCCGGCGACCGCAAGCGGATTTCGGGCGTCTTCCACAACCGCCTGCGCATCGGCATGCGCCTGCAGACCGACCCTACGGTCATCTACGGCATGGGCGCAGCCTTCGACGGCGACTTGCGCCGGCGCGACCTGCTCGAAGACACGCCGTTCAACACCTATACGCGCGCCGGTCTACCGCCGACGCCGATCGCGATGCCGGGGCTGGCTTCGCTGCGCGCGGCGCTGCATCCCGAGCCGACGCGTGCGCTGTACTTCGTGGCCCGCGGCGACGGCACGTCGGAATTCTCCGACACCCTCGCTGACCACAACAAGGCCGTGAGAAAATACCAGTTAGGCCATAGCGCGGGGCGCTAGGCAGTCAATCCGATCGGACACGCGATGGCAGGGCTGTTCATCACGCTTGAAGGCATTGACGGTGCGGGCAAGAGCACGCACGCCGACTACATCGCACGGCGGTTCTCGGACGCCGGACGCACGGTCGTGCAGACGCGCGAGCCGGGCGGCACCGTCATTGGCGAAAGGATCCGTGCGCTGGTGCTCGGCGATACGATGGACACGATCGCCGAGACGCTGCTGATCTTCGCCGCCCGGGCGCAGCACCTGCGCGACGTCGTCCGTCCCGCATTGACTGCGGGGTCGGTGGTGCTGTGCGACCGGTTCACGGACGCGACCTTCGCCTACCAGTGCGGCGGGCGCGGTGTCTCTGAGTCCGGGGTCGCGTCGCTCGCCAGGCTGGTCCATGCCGACCTGGCGCCGGACCTCACGCTGCTGTTCGACACCGACGCTGCGACCGCCCGGGCGCGCGTGTTCGCGCGCAGCGCGACCGACCGGTTCGAACGGGAAGACCTCGGGTTCTTCGAGCGGGTGAGGGCGCGCTACCTGGAACAGGCCAGACTCGAGCCCGGCCGCTTCTGCGTGCTGGATGCAGGCCAGCCGATCGCCGGCGTCCAGGCCGCGATCGCGCGGGCCATCGCGCAGCACGTCGGCTGAGCCTGCCGATGGCACGCGCACCTGCAGCCGCGATGCCCGAGCGTCCCGGCGTACCGCAACCGATGCCCTGGCATGTGCAGGCATGGCAGAGGGCAGTACGTTCGGATGTGCCGTCGATAATGCTGCATGGACCAGCCGGGATCGGGGAACGACATTTCGCGCTGGCGCTGGCAGCGCACTGGCTTTGCGAGGCTGGCGCGACCGCTGCCGCGCGCCCCTGTCTGGACTGCGCCAGTTGCAAGCTGATCGAGGCGGGCACCCATCCCGACCTGCGGGTGATCGAACCGGCCTCGATGACGGCGGAATCGGAGGACGGCGAAGGCGACGACGAGGGGGGCGACGAGAAGGGGAAGGGCAAGGCCGCCAGCCAGGCGATCCTGATCGGCCAACTGCGCCCACTGCACGAGCTTGCCCGGATCACCAGCCATCGCGGCGGCGCGCGCGTGGTGGTGATACATCCCGCAGATGCGATGAACACCGCCGCGTCCAACGCGTTACTCAAGCTGCTCGAGGAACCGCCGGCGGGCATGCGCTTCCTGCTGATTGCGCATCGGGTGCAGCGTGTCAGCGCCACGGTGCTGAGCCGGTGCATGCGGGTCGCCCTGCCGGTGCCTGCGCCGGAGCAGGCAGTGCCTTGGCTGCAGGCGCGGGGCGTCGAGGATGCTGCCACCGCGCTGGCTCTCGCCGGCGGGGCACCACAGGCCGCGCTCGACAATGCAGACTCGGTGCGAGCCGCCTTGAGCAAGGCATGGCTGCGTTGCGTATCGGACGCATCGACTACGGCGCTGTCGGCTGCCCGAGAAACCAAGGATGCCGGTGCCCCGCAGGTCTTGTCCTGGCTTGTCCAGTGGACGCATGACCTGGCCCGGGTCAAGGCAGGGGCGGCCCCGCGCTACCACCCGACGCAGGCCGCAACGCTGCAACGGCTGTCGGCCTCGATGACCCTGCGCGCGATCACGCGCCTGCACCGTACACTTGCGCTGCGCCAGCGCTGGATCCGGCACCCGCTGAACGCCCAGCTCACGCTGGAGGCGCTCTGGCTCGACTATCTGCAGGGCAGTGGCGGGCGCTGATGCCTCAGACTGCGCACGTCCGGCGCAGCGCCTCCCCAACTTGAGTCAACCATGTACATCGATTCGCATTGCCATCTCGACTATCCCGCACTTGCCGCCGACAGTGAAGGCGTGCTGGCGCGGATGCGCGAGGCCGGGGTCACGCATGCGCTCTGCGTGGCGGTGAACCTGGAAGACTTTCCGCGCGTGCATGCAATGGCGTGCGCGCACGCGAATCTCTACGCGTCGGTCGGCGTTCATCCGGACCAGCCGGCCGGCGACGCAACCACCGTCGAACAGCTTCTCGAGCGTGCGGCGCTGCC
>CAMDXD010000322.1 GCA_945877995.1 Bordetella parapertussis | reverse complement strand
ACGCGGCCGTGTCGGGTCCGGTCCTGAAGGCACTCGTCAAGCGCGTAGCCGATCGGTCGTTCAATCGCGTCACGGTCGACGGCGACACATCGACCAATGACTCGTTCGTGCTGATGGCCACCGGACAGTCGGGTGCCGCGCCGATCGCGACCGAGGCCGATCCGAGGCTTGCAGTGCTGGAAGGCGCGCTGGTCGACGTGGCTGCCCGCCTCGCGCAGGCGATCGCCCGCGATGGCGAAGGCGCAACCAAGTTCATCACGGTCGACGTATGCGGCGGGTCGGACGAAGCGGAGGCCCTGCGCGTCGCGCGCGGCGTGGCCAACTCACCGCTGGTCAAGACCGCGCTGTTCGCGTCCGATCCCAACCTCGGACGCCTGCTGATGGCGATTGGCAACGCCGGCATCGCCGGCCTCGATACCTCGCGCGTGCAGGTAAGCCTGGGCGACGTCAATGTCATCATCGACGGCGGCCGTGCCGCCAGCTATCGCGAGGAAGACGGCGCGCGCGTGATGAAGCCGGCCGAGATCACCATTCACATCGACCTCGGCCGCGGCAGCGCGGCCACCACGGTCTGGACTTGCGACTTTTCCTATGACTACGTCAAGATCAACGCGGAATACCGGACCTGAGGCGGCTCCGGCCGTCGAACTGCCGGCGGCGGCGCTCACGCGGCTGGCCGACGCAGCCGAACGGCTGGTCGAGGGACTGGCGCACCTGGCGCCGCCACCGGCCCCGGTGATCGACTGGAAGGGCGCGGTTGCGTTCCGCTGGCGGCGGCGCAACGGACACGGCCAGTTGCTGCCGGTCACCCACCGGCACCGGATCGACCTTGCCGACCTGCAGGGCGTCGATGCACAGAAGAAGCTGGTCGACCAGAACACCCGACAGTTCGTCCAGGGGGCGCCCGCGAACAACGTGCTCCTGACCGGCGCGCGCGGCACCGGCAAGTCTTCACTGGTGAAGGCGGTGCTGAACCGGTACGCGCCGAAGAAGCTGCGCCTGATTGAAGTCGACAAGCAGGACCTGCTCGACCTGCCCGAGATCGTCGACACGATCAGCGCACGTGACGAGCGGTTCATCCTGTACTGCGACGACCTGTCTTTCGAAGCCGACGAGCCCGGCTACAAGGCGCTCAAGACAGTGCTCGACGGGTCCATCTCGGCCGCCTCGGAGAACGTGCTGGTCTACGCGACCTCGAACCGGCGCCACCTGATGCCGGAGTACATGAACGAGAACCTCGAGTACAAGCATGTCGGCGACGAGATCCACCCGGGAGAGACCTCCGAGGAGAAGATCTCGCTGTCGGAACGCTTCGGATTGTGGGTGTCGTTCTGGCCATTCACGCAGGACGAGTACCTCGTGATCGTCGATCACTGGCTCGCCCACTTCGGCGTCGACGATATCGGTTCGCCGCAGGTGCGCGAGGCGGCGCTGCAGTGGGCGCTTGGCCGCAGCTCGCGCAGCGGCCGCATCGCCTGGCACTTCGCGCGCGACTGGGCGGGCCGGCAGCAGATGAGCGCGGCCGCACGGCAGAAGCGACAGCGCGGCTGAGCATGGCCGACGCCGCGGCCCCGGCTGCTTCATCGCCGCCACCGGTGCTGCGGGTGGTGGCCGGCATCCTCGAGCGCAGCGACGGGCGGGTGCTGATCACCCAGCGGCCGGCAGGCAAGGTCTACGCCGGGTACTGGGAGTTTCCCGGCGGCAAGATCGAGGCGGGTGAGACCGCCTTCGAGGCGATCGTGCGCGAGCTGCGCGAGGAACTGACGGTCGAGGTCGAGGTCGCCCATCCGTGGCTGCGGCGGCGCTTCACCTATCCGCATGCGACGGTCGATTTGCGCTTCCTGCGCATCCCGCAGTGGCGCGGTGAAGTGCGCGGCAACGAAGGACAGGCGTTCAGCTGGGAGCGGGTCGATGCGCCGGCGGTCGAACCGATGCTGCCGGCCAACGGGCCGATCCTCGTCGCGTTACGCCTGCCGTTCGAGTATGTGCTTACCCAGGCCGCCGAGATCGGCGTCGCGGCCCAGCTGCGGGCCCTCGACGTGGCGCTGATGCGCGGGTTGCGGCTGGTGCAGGTACGCGAGCCCGGCATGGCTGCAGATGCACTGGCCTCGTTCGCGCGCGCGGTGGTGGTACGCGCGCACCGGGCCGGCGCACGCGTGCTGGTCAACGGCGACATGGCGCTCGCGCAGGCCGTCGGCGCCGACGGCGTGCACCTGCGCGCATCCCAGCTGGCCATGTTGTCCGAGCGGCCGGCGCTGCCGCTGGTCGGTGCATCCTGCCATGATGTAGTGGAACTGGAGAAGGCCGGATCGCTCGGCTGCGACTTCGCGGTGCTCGGGCCGGTCGCAGCTACCTTGACCCATCCTGGTGCGACGCCGCTCGGCTGGCCGGCGTTCGCGGCGCTGGCATCGACGTCGACGATCCCGGTCTATGCGCTCGGCGGCCTGTCGCGGTCCGACCTGGAGGCCGCGCGCAGCCACGGCGCGCAGGGCGTGGCCTTCCAGCGCGCTGCGTGGCAACACACCACCTGAGCGCAAGAGCATGACCGCATCCCTGACCGCACGACCGGATCCTTCCCTGCTCGCAACCTTCGAGGTCGATGGCCAGCCCCTGCGCCGCATCGACCTTGCGCGCGTACTGCCCGGCCCGACCCTCGATCGGCTGCCGCGCACGCTGCGGCTGCTGTTCGAGAATGCGGCGCTGCATGCGCCCGCGCGGCTCGCTGCGCTGGTCGGCGCGGACGGTGCGATCGACCGCAGCCGCGAACTCGACTTCTTCCCGGCGCGGGTGCTGATGCACGACACCACCTGTCTGCCGGCGCTGGCCGATTTCGCTGCCATGCGCGATGCAGTGGCGGCGCTTGGTGGCGACCCGTCCCGTGTGAACCCGGTGATACCGGTCGACCTGGTGATCGACCATTCGGTCACGGTCGAACATGCCGGCAGCCCGGACGCAGCACGCCTGAACCTCGAGATCGACTTCCGGCGCAATTCCGAGCGCTATCGCTTCGTCAAATGGGCGCAGCAGAGCCTGTCGAACTTCCGCGTGATGCCGCCGGGCAGCGGCATCCTGCACCAGATCAACCTCGAGTTCCTGGCCGAGGTGGTGAAGGTGTCGGATGCGCACGATGGCGGCGCGCCGATCGCCTGGCCGGACACGCTCGTCGGCACCGACAGCCACACGCCGATGGTCAATGCGCTGGGCGTGCTGGCCTGGGGTGTTGGCGGCGTCGAGGGACAGGCCGCGATGCTAGGCGAGCCGCTCGCGATGCAGGTACCGAAGGTGGTCGGCGTGCGGCTCGAAGGTCGCCTGCCGGCCGGGGTGACCGCCACCGACCTCGCGCTGCACGTGACCGCGATGCTGCGCGCGCATGGCGTGCTCGGCTGCTTCGTCGAGTTCTGCGGACCGGGCGTCGCGGCCCTGTCGGTCGCCGATCGCGCGACGGTGGCCAACATGGCGCCCGAGTACGGCGCCACCTGTTCGTTCTTCCCGATCGACACGGCCACGCTCGGCTACCTGCGCACCACCGGCCGCAGCCAGGCCTGCGTGGCCCGGGTCGAGGGCCATGCCCGTGCGCTGGGTACCTGGCTCGAGCCCGGGGACGCCGATCCTGCCTTCGACGATACGCTGCTGCTCGACCTGTCCGCGATGCAGGCGATCGTCGCCGGACCGCGCTATCCCCATGAGCGCAAGCCGCTGGCGTCGGTACGCGAGGACTTCCTGCAGGCGCTGCCAGCGCTCGCGCCGAAGCCACGCAATGCCACCAGCCCGGCGCTGCCGGAGGCCGGCCATCCGCGCACCTTCCCGGCGCCCGACGGAGGCATGCCCCTGCGCGACGGTGCGGTGGTGCTGGCGGCGATCACCAGTTGCACCAACACGTCGAACCCGGCGCTGCTGGTCGGTGCCGGACTGCTCGCGCGCAAGGCGCGCTCGCGCGGCCTCGCCTGCAAGCCCTGGGTCAAGACCTCGCTGTCGCCTGGCTCGCGGGTGGTGGCCGGCTACCTGTCGGCTTCCGGGTTGCAGGATGACCTCGATGCGCTCGGCTACCACGTGGCAGGGCTCGGCTGCATGACCTGCATCGGTAACTCCGGGTTGCTCCAGCCCGAGGTGGTCGCCGCGGTCGAGCACCAGGGGCTGTGCGGCATCGGCGTGCTCTCCGGCAACCGCAACTTCGATGGCCGCGTGAACGCGCTGCTGTCGGGCGCCTACCTGGCATCGCCTGCGCTGGTGGTCGCCTATGCGCTGGCAGGCACGGTGGACATCGACCTCACCCGCGATCCGCTCGGGCAGGATGCCGAGGGCCGGCCGGTGCTCCTGGCCGACCTCTGGCCGTCGGACGAGGAGGTGCGCGCGGTGGTCGAACGCCATGTCCTGCCCGCGCGTTTCGCGGCCGCCTACCAGGGTGTCACCGACGGCTCGCCGGCATGGCAGGCGATCGACGCGCCCGGCAGCACCTGCTTCGCATGGGAGCCTGCATCCGATTACATCCGCAGGCCGCCGTACTTCGACGGGCTGCGCGCGGAGGGGCCGGGGCTGCGCCCGGTACGCAATGCCCGGCTGCTGCTCAGGCTCGGCGACGACATCACCACCGACCACATCTCGCCGGCGGGGACGATCCCGGCTGCCAGCCTCGCCGGCCGCTACCTGCTGGCGCGCGGCACCGTCGAGCGCGACCTCAACCAGTACTCGACCCGGCGCAGCAACCACGAGGTCCTGCTGCGCGGCGCATTCAGCAACCGCCGGCTGCGCAACGAGGTGCTGCCAGCGCAGACCACGCCAGCCGGAGGCCATGCGTTCGATCTGTCCGGGTCGCGCGTGCTGCCGGTGTACGAGGCCTCGGCCGCATACCGTGATGCGGGCGTGCCGCTGGTGATCCTGGCCGGCCGCAACTACGGCGCGGGTTCCAGCCGCGACTGGGCGGCCAAGGCACCGGCACTGCTCGGCGTGCGGGTCGTGGTGGCGGAGAGCTTCGAGCGCATCCACCGCAGCAA
>CAMDXD010000321.1 GCA_945877995.1 Bordetella parapertussis | reverse complement strand
TCGATCGTGCTCACGTCCGTGGCCAACGCGACGCTGCTCGCCAACTTCGCGCCGGTGTTCGTCACGCTGGCCGTATGGCTGCTGTCCGGGCGGCGGCCGCACGCGCGCTTCCTGCTCGCGCTCGCCGTGGCCCTGACGGGCACCATCGTACTCGTCGGCTCGTCGATCGGCACCACCACCTCCGTGCCGTCATCCGGACGCGTGCCAGCGACAGAGGGCACGCTGCGGCTGATCGGCGACGCACTGGGCATCGGTACCGCGATGTTCTACGCGGCCTACCAGTTGTTCGTCGCACGGGTGCGCAGCGCCGTGTCGACCGCGAGCGTGATGGCGTGGAGCAGCCTCGCCTGCGCGGCAGTCCTCCTGCCGGTGGCCGTCGCGAGCGGAGAGCCGCTGCTGCCCGCGACGCTGTACGGCTGGACCATCCTCGCCGGGCTCGCACTGACCTCCCATGTGGCCGGGCAGAGCCTGATCGCCCATGCGATCGCGCACCTGACGCCCACCCTCGCGTCGGTCGGGCTGCTGCTGCAGCCGGTGGTCGCTGCCGTCTTCGCATGGCAGGTTCTCGGCGAACCGGTGGGCGCGCTGCAGGTCGCCGGGGGTACGATCGTGCTGGCCGGCATCTGGCTCGCCATCCGTGCCGAGCGCCCCGGCACCGCCTGAGCAGGCAGGAGAAGACATGCGTCACGACAGGCTGCACCAGGAACGCCACCGATTCGGCAGCACGACATGGCTGCGGGCGGCCGTGCTCGGCGCGAATGACGGCATCGTGTCCACAGCGTCCCTGCTGCTGGGGGTTGCCGCCGCCTCGGCCGCACCCGATGTGATCCTGACGACCGGCGTGGCCGCCCTTGTCGCCGGGGCGATGTCCATGGCTGCCGGCGAATACGTGTCGGTGAGTTCGCAGGCGGACTCGGAAAAGGCCGACCTCGAGCGGGAGCGCGCCGAACTGCATGCCGACCCCGCCCTGGAGCAGGACGAACTCGCCGCGATCTATGTCCGTCGTGGCCTGGAACCCGAGGTCGCACGGACGGTAGCCTCGCAGTTGATGGCGCACGATGCCCTGGGGGCACATGCCCTCGAGGAACTGGGCATCTCCGACCTGACGGCTGCGCGTCCGCTGCAGGCGTCGCTCGCGTCCGCCGCGAGCTTCGCGGCCGGTGCCGTCCTGCCGCTGCTGTGCGCGCTGCTGGCCCCGGCAGCCGACGCGATGCCGGCCATCGCCGCCGGCTCGCTCGCCGCCCTCGCGCTGCTCGGCGCTGCAGCCGCGCGCATCGGTGGCGCCCCGGTCGGGCACGCAACATGGCGGGTCAGCGCATGGGGAGCACTGGCGATGGCGGTCACCGCGGCCATCGGGGCGCTGGTCGGTGCAGCGGTATGACCGGTATGACCCGCCTGAGCGCGCCGCCGCTGCGTTAACCCGGGTCAAGGCATGCCGTGGCTGCGCCTTGGCGTGCCTTCGTGCAGGCCGATTTCGGTTTCCGGATGCCCGCCCAGTCGGTATCATCCGACCCAATCGTAGTGTGCCTCGCGCCTGCGGATGTGACATCCCGGTGCTGCGCACCGTGCAATGACAGGCACTGGAACTCCTGAATCTGATGCATGCCCTCGGTCGCGTCGTGGAAACAATCCTCCTCTCGGTGATCTGGATCGGGCTTCCGGTCTCCCCGGTCTTCGTGAGCCTGCTGGCCTGGGATCGCGCCTATGTGCGCAACTACCGGCAAACCATCGGCCGGCTTGCGCGCACGCTGCAGGCGATGGCAAAGGCCGGGGTGATCGCGCGCCGCTTCCATAGCGAAAATCGCGTTTCCAAGCAGAATACGTCCTGGAAGATCGAGGGCGAATGCACGCATTGCGGTGAATGCTGCCTGTTCCAGGCCTGCGTGTTCCTCGACCGTGACGAGCAGGGACATTCCAGATGCCGAATCTACGGCAACTGGTTCTTCAGGCAGCTCACCTGCGCGGACTACCCGATCAGCAAGGGCGACATCGATCTGTACGCCTGCCCGTCATTCCGGGCGGAGCCGATCCCGCAGGTTTCCACGGTCCGTCTTGGACGACATGCCATTCCGGTCGTGGCGCGCAACGCTGCGCCCGACAGCACGGTCGAGCGCAGCGCGTCCACGCGGCCTTGACTCCGAACGTGCCCCGTTGAACACAGCCGAGGCGGTACGCCCCGATTACCGCGGACGCAGCCTCGTCAACCTGATGGCCTCGATCGAGGCCGGCATGGGTACCCGGCCCGGCCAGCGCGCAACCGGGCACCCGATGCTCGACCTGCTGCCCCCGGCACGAGTACAGGCAGCGCGCCGGGTAGTGCTGATGGTCATCGACGGCCTGGGCGACGACTACCTCTGCGAGCACGGCCGGGACACGGCGTTCGCGGCGCACAGGGTAGGACGCATCAATTCCGTGTTCCCGTCGACGACGGCCACGGCGATCACCACCTTCCTGACCGGCCATTCGCCGCGCGAACACGGTCTGACCGGATGGAACATCTGGCTCGACGAGATCGCGGCAGTCGCGACCATCCTGCCGTTCCGCACCCGAGGCGACCGTCGCTTCCTGCGCGAGATCGGCATCAACCCGCTGCATTTCTTCGAGCACCCCACGCCGCTGGCGACGCGCCTCGCCAGCGGCGCGGCTACCGTGTCGCCGCGCTGGATCATCGATTCGGACTACAACCTCGCGCACAACGGTCCGGCTCTGCGTTTTCCCTACCAGACGCGCGACCAGTTCTTCGACCAGGTGGTGCGTGCGGTCCATGCGTCCGACGAGCGTCAGTTCATCTACGCGTACTACCCGGAGATCGACGCCAACAGCCATGACCACGGTACGCACAGCCTGGAGGTAGCCTCGGAACTGTGGCGCTTCGACCAGGGCTTCCGTTCGATGATCGAGCGGCTGGCCGGCACCGATACGCTGGTACTGGTCACGGCCGACCATGGATTCATCGATTCGCCGGAAGAGCGTGGCATCGAGATCGAGCGACATCCAGGCATCGCGGCGATGCTGGCGCATCCGCTGTGCGGCGAACGGCGGCTGTCGTATGCCTACGTGAAGCCCGGCATGGAGGCTGCCTTCGAGCGCGCAGTCGTCGCGGAACTGGGGCACGCACTCGACCTGATGCCTTCGGCCCAGGCGGTCTCGGACGGATGGTTCGGGGAAGCTGCAGGCGCCGACCACCCGGCCTTCGCCCGCCGCATCGGCGACTACCTGCTTATGATGCATCCCGGATGGACGATCAAGGACTGGCTGCCCGGCGAGAACCGCCACCGGCTGATCGGCGTGCACGGCGGCACCACGCCGGCCGAGATGTGGGTGCCGCTGGTCGTTCGCGAGTGCTGAACCCGCTAGGCACCCGACCGGCCTGGCACAGGCCGGCGGGCCTGCGCCAGACGAGCGTCCGAAGGCTGCCGGCGTCTACAGCGCGCCGGAGGTGCCACCATCGAGGTTCACGCTGGTGCCGGTGACATAGCTGGCGGCATCCGACGCCAGGAAGGCGATCACGTTCGCGGCCTCCGCCGCCTCGCCGAAGCGCCCGAGCGGAATCCCCGCTGCCTTCGCCTTGTCGGCGTAGTACACCTCGCGCGGGGTGCCAGCCTTGTCGGCGCGCTTCTCGTGCTGGCCGCTCTTGATCAGGCCGATGCAGACCGTGTTCACCAGGATGTTGTCCTTCGCGTAGTCCTTCGACAACGCCTTGGTCAGGGCGAGGCCGGCGGCGCGCGTGACCGATGTCGGCGTCGAATTCGGCCGTGGCTGCTTGCCGCCGATGGTAGTGATGTTGACGATGCGCCCGCCGCCCTGCTTCTGCATGTAAGGGATTGCCGCGCGGCAGCCGCGGATGGCGCCCATCAGCTTGAGCTCCAGGTCGAGGTGCCAGGTGGCGTCGTCGATCTCGCTGAAGTGCTTCGAGATAGAGGTCCCCGCATTGTTGACGAGGATATCGATACGGCCGTACTTCGCCGCCACGCCGTCGATGAATGCCTTCAGCGCCTCGGCCGACATCACGTCGACGCTGACCGCGGTCACCTCGCCGCCGGCCTCCCGTATGGTCGCCGCAACCTCGTCCAGCGGGCCCTGCCGCCGCGCGCAGATGGCAACCTTCGCGCCTTCGGCGGCCAGCCGTATGGCGGCCGCGCGGCCGATGCCTTCGCTGCCGCCGGTGACGATGGCGACCTTGCCGTTGAGTCCGAGATCCATTGCCGTAGTCTCCTGTGGTGTGTCTGTTCTGCGATGCGTTCGTTCAGAAGGTGCCAAGGCCCGCCAGCCCGGTCGCCAGGTCCATGTCGTCGACCAGCTTGCGCGCCACCAGGTTGCGCAGCGTCTCGGTGGTGCCGCCACCGAGGCTGCCGTAGCGCACGCCGCGAAAGAATCGCGACACCGCGAACTCGTCGGTGAATCCGTAACCGCCGTGGACCTGGACCGCTTCGCTGGTGACGCGGATGCCCATCTCGTTGCAGTAGATCTTCGCCGCTGCCGCGAGCGTCGGGTCCGGGAACTGATCGCCCGAATGCGCGGCCCGCCAGAGCAGGCTGCGCGCCGCCTCGATGTCGACGAACATGTCGGCCGCCTTCCAGCGCATGCCCTGGAACTCGCCGATCGGCTTGCCGAACGCCGAGCGGTCGCGCAGGTAGCGCACCGACGCCTCGAGCGCGCCTTCTGCGAGGCCAAGGCAGATGGCCGGGTTGAGGATGCGCTGGGTGTTGAACGCGCTCATCAGCCGCTTGATGCCGTTGTCGGTGATCACGAGGTGTTCGCGCGGCTGCACGCAGTTATCGAACACCACCTCGCACAGGTACTCGCCGCCCATCGTGTGGTACTTGGCCGTCGCGGTGACGCCGGGCGCGCCTTTCTCGACCAGCACGCAACCGATACCCGCGCCGCCGGGCACGTTGTCGACCCGGGTGAACACCACCATCATGTCGGCGATATCGGCGCGGCTGATCAGGGTCTTCACCCCATTGATCACCACCTTCTCGCCGTCGACACGCGTATTCG
>CAMDXD010000320.1 GCA_945877995.1 Bordetella parapertussis | reverse complement strand
GCCGGCGCCGCGGCCGGGGGCCGCGGCGCCGGCGTGTTTTCTGTTAATCTTCGGAAAAATTCAGGCGCATCAATGACTAAACCTTCAAATAACCCGTCGCGCTCGCGGATTCTAGCCGAAAAGGTTTTCGATTCCGGCCGTCGGCGTGGGTGGGCACTGCTTGCCGCCATTCCGTTGTTCGGCGTTGCTGCTGCATTCGGCATAGCACCCGCCACCGAGACACGGCCGGTAGAGCTGCGTTCGGTGATCGAATCGATCCAGTTGCCGACGCCGCAGGCGATCGACGATGGCCAGCACTTCGTGCGCGAAGAGCGCGTGGTCCGTGGCGATACGGTATCCGCGATGCTGCAACGACTCGACATCCGCGACCAGGCCGCGGTCGAGTTCATCCGCAATGATCGCGCGATGCGACCGCTGCACCAGCTTGCGCCCGGCCGCGCGGTTCGCGCCAGGACCGACATCGAAGGCGACCTGCACTGGCTCGAGTACGCGACCGGCCAGGGCACCGTGCTCCGGCTCGAGCGTGACGACGCAAATCGGTTTTCCGCCTCCGAGCGTCCGCTGGAACTCGAGCGCCGCATCGAGATGAAGTCGGGAGAGATCCGCAGTTCGTTGTTCGCGGCCACCGATGCCGCGAACCTCCCTGACGCGATCGCCACGCAGATGGCCGAGATGTTCTCCTCGGACATCGACTTCCATCGCGACCTGCGTCGCGGCGATACCTTCACCGTGGTCTACGAATCCTTCTACCATCGGGGTGAGCGGGTACGCGTTGGCCGCGTGGTGGCCGCCGAATTCCTGAACGGCCGCCGCGTCTTCCAGGGCGTCTGGTTCGAGAGCGAGCCCGGCCAGGGAAGCTACTACACCCCGGGCGGCCTGAGCCTGCGGCGGGCGTTCCTGCGTTCGCCGCTCGAGTTCAGCCGGATCACCTCGGGCTTCAGCAACGCCCGCTACCATCCGATCCTCCAGGAGATGCGCGCGCACCGCGGCATCGACTACGCAGCGCCGATCGGCACCCCGATCAAGGCGGTCGCCAGCGGCACGGTCGATTTCGTCGGCCGGCAGGGCGGCTACGGTAACCTAGTGGTCCTCGCGCATGCGAACGGCGTGACCACGGCCTACGGCCACCTCAACAACTTCGCACCAACGATGCGCAAGGGCGCCCGCGTGAACCAGGGCGACGTGATCGGTACCGTCGGCATGACCGGCCTCGCCACCGGACCGCACCTGCACTTCGAATTCCGGATGTCCGGCGTGCACATGGACCCGCTGAAGGTCGCGTTGCCACAGGCCCTGCCCATCACCAACGCCCTGCGTCCGGCCTTCGATCAGACCACCGCGCAGTACTCCGAGCAGCTGCGCGTGCTGCGCGGCTCGAACCTCGCGCGCCTCGAGTAGGCGCCGCGCCCGCAGGTCGCCTGCCGCAACCTTCGACGAACGCATGGCCAGGCGGCTGTTCATCGGACTGATGTCGGGCACCAGCGTCGACGGCGTCGATGCGGTGCTGGCTGATTTTTCGGATGCGCGGCCAGTCGTAATGGCGGCATACCACCGGCCGTTCGATGGCGCACTGCGTGCCCGCCTGCTTGCACTGGCGCAACCGTTCGCCGGCGAACTCGATGCGGCGAACGAAGTCGGCCTGGAACTCGCCACGGCCTATGCCGAAGCTTCCCTGGCCGTCGCCGCCAGCGCCGGGGTGATGCCCGCCGCAGTTGCGGCGATCGGCTGCCACGGACAGACGGTACGCCACCGCCCCGAGCGCGGCTATACCTTGCAGATCGGCGCGCCAGCCTTGCTCGCAGAACGCACAGGCATCGCCGTAGTCGCGGATTTCCGCTCGGCAGACATCGCCGCCGGCGGGCAGGGCGCGCCGCTCGCGCCCGGCTTCCACGCCGCCGTACTGGCCGACCCGATCGCCCCGCGCATCGTGCTGAACCTCGGCGGCATCGCCAACATCACTCGGCTGGTACCCGGCCAGCCGGTGACCGGCTACGACTGCGGGCCCGCCAATATCCTGATGGATGGCTGGACGGAGCGCCACCTGGGCCAGCCGTTCGACCGTGATGGCGCATGGGCACGCAGCGGTCGCGTACTCGCCCCGCTGCTCGCTCGGATGCTGGACGAGCCGTTCTTCGCGATGCAACCGCCGAAGAGCACCGGCCGCGACCTGTTCGACCTCGGCTGGATCGACCGCCAGCTCGACGGCAGCGAGTCTCCTGCGGACGTGCAGGCGACACTGCTGGCACTGTCGGCGACCACGATCGCCACGGCCATCCGCTCGACCGCCGACATGCGCTCGACGGCGCTGGAAGTCGTCGCCTGCGGCGGCGGCGCGCGCAATACCGCCTTCATGGACGCCCTCGCGCGTCAGGTCTCTCCGGCGCGCATGCTGTCGTCGAGCGTGTTCGGATTCGAGCCTGAGTCCATCGAGCCGCTGGCCTTCGCCTGGCTCGCCTGCGCCCGGCTGGATGGCAGGCCGGGCAATCTTCCGGATGTCACCGGGGCTTCAGGGCCTCGTGTGCTGGGCGCTGTGTATCCCGCGCCGGCCTGAACGCGGACGCGCTCAGGCGGAGAACGACGAACCGCAGCCGCAGGTGCTGGTGGCGTTCGGATTCTTGATCACGAACTGCGCGCCTTCGACACCCTCGCTGTAGTCGATCTCGGCGCCCTGCAGGTACTGGAAGCTCATCGGGTCGACCAGCAGCGTCACGCCGTACTTCTCGAGCGCGGTGTCATCCTCGGCGACGGCTTCCTCGAACGTGAAGCCGTACTGGAAGCCCGAGCAGCCCCCGCCGCTGACGAACACGCGCAGCTTGAGGTCGGGGTTGCCTTCCTCGTCGATCAGTTGTCGCACCTTGTTCGCGGCATTCTCGGTGAACATCAGCAGGTTGTTCATTTCGGTCACGGCATTCATGTTCGACTCCCGAGTCAGGCGCCACGGCGCCAGTAAAGTGCATTATATGCGGCTGGAGTGCGCGACCTGCAACCCTCGCCGACGTCTGGACCTGCCAGGCCGCCTATTCCGCCGCTGCCGACTTGAACGGAACGATCTTTTCCGATCGCCCCTCTTCTGCATGCAGGAGCCGGCCCTGCAGGACCGCGCCGAGGTGGATCTCGATCGTGCGGTAGCTGACGTCCCCGGTGACCACGGCCTTCGGCTGCAGTTCGAGGTATTCGGCACCGATGATCGGCCCGACCACCGTTCCGTTGACCACCACATGCGACACACGGATCTCGCCCTCGACCCGCGCCTTCTCGGACAGCACCACCGTACTGGGCTTGTCGTCGACGGCAACGATATCGCCACGCACGAAGCCGTCAATGCGAAGGCCACCGCTGAACATGACATTGCCCTGGATGTTCGTGCCGGTCCCGATCAGGCAGTCGATGCGGGTCTGCGGCTTGCTGGCGGATTTGCTGAAAATCATTGAGGTCTCCCTGCGAAGATGCAGCCACCGGCGCCTTGTGCGCCGCCTGACGATCGAACCGCTACCGACCGTGCGCTGACGGTCAGGACACCAGTGCAGTCTGCGTTGCCTTCGGCTGTGCCGCTCCGTTCTCGAACACGCGCACCTCGAGGCTGCGCAGCGATGCATTGCCCGGGAGGCGAAAGGTGCCTTCCACCGGCTGGAACAGCTTGAAACTCAGTGCGGTCGAGGTTGTCGCCGCGCCGCCAGCGATCGGCAGCGGGAGCGCCACCGGCTTGCCGTCCTGGACCACGTTCGCCACCAGCCTCAACTGCCCCTGGAACTCGCGATCACTGGCTGCATTGTGCACGAGGGTCAGGCGGTAGCGATAGCCATCCCCGTCGCGCTGTACCCGAAAGCGGCTGATGCTCACGCCGGGCGCCTTGCCGGCCTGCGCGAGCAGCGCCTTGAGGACCGCGGACTCATCGCGCGCTGACGCAGCCTCTTCGGCCAGCGTCTTCAATTGCCGGGTCATGTCGGTGCGCATGCCGGCATCGATCTTCAGCGCACTCTCGCTGGCGGCGAGATCGGCGCGCAGCCGCGTGTTCTCCTGTTCGAGCGCCACCACCTGTTCCTGAAGTTCGGCGAGCGTCTCGCCACCGCCGCCGCGGGCAGCAGGCGCACCCAGGGTCAGCGACCAGGCGAACCAGACGCCGACCGAGACCATGCCGATCACCGCAGCGATCCACGCCCAGCGCCAGTACCAGGAGAGGTGCATCTGCACCGCGACCTTACGCGACGAGATGCCGAAATGGCGGCGGAACTTGCGCAGCAGCATCAGCCCGCCCCGGTGCGCGGCTGCCCTGCCCTGGATCCCGTGCAGCACATGGCGGGGTTCAGGGGAGCAGCGCGATCTGGGTGAGGCCTGCGTCTTCCGGCAGGTCGAACATCAGGTTCATGTTCTGCACGGCCTGGCCGGCCGCACCCTTCACCAGGTTGTCGATCACCGACAGCACGGTCAGCGTGTCTCCCCCGTGCGGCCGGTGCACCGCGATGCGGCAGGTGTTCGCGCCGCGCACCGATCGGGTATCGGGCATGCTGCCGGCCGGCATCACGTCGACGAATGGTTCGCCCCGGTAGTGGTCTTCAAACAGCTGCTGGAAATCGGCCTCCTTCGTGATGCGGGCGTAGAGCGTCGAATGGATGCCACGGATCATCGGCGTCAGGTGCGGGGTGAACACCAGCCCGACGTCGCCGCCGGCGACACGGCGCAGACCCTGGACGATCTCGGGATGGTGACGGTGCCCGGATACCCCGTAGGCCTTCAGGCTGTCGGACGCCTCGGAGAACAGCGTACCGACCTCCGCCTTGCGCCCGGCGCCGGAGACCCCGGACTTGCAGTCGGCGATCAGGTGCAACGGATCGACCAGCCCGGCGGCAAGCAGCGGCTTGTAGCCGAGCTGGACCGAGGTCGGGTAGCAGCCGGGAAGGCCGATGATGCGCGCGCTGCGGATGGCCGCGCGGTTGACCTCCGGCAGGCCGTAGACCGCCTCTTCCAGCAGCGCCGGGCACGCATGCGGCATCTTGTACCAGCGTTCG
>CAMDXD010000319.1 GCA_945877995.1 Bordetella parapertussis | reverse complement strand
CCCGTGTCGGGCGCTGTCGTACCGACTCGTACGGCGCACATGCATATCCACAACACGTTCGTTCATAACTCCTCCGGTCGCCCCGGAGTCGCGGCGTCTCAACGCGCCGTCGGCCCGGTGTTCACTCCTGTCGGATACCCGCTGCCTTCGCCACCCGCTCCCAATTCTGCACTTCGGCCTGCACGAACGCACCGAAATCTTCAGGCGTGCGGTTCCAGACCGGCTCGGCGCCATCAGTCAACAGCAGCTTGCGGATGCCGCCATCCTGCACGGTCTTCACCAGCAGGCCATGTAACTTCAGCGTGATGTCCCGCGGCAATCCCACAGGGCCGAACAGGCCGAACCACTGCGTGGCCCGGTAGCCGGCAACACCGGCCTCAGCCAGCGTCGGGATCTCGCTGGCACCGCTCGCACGGCGCGGGCTCGACACGCCGAACGCACGCAGCCGGCCGGCGCGGATGAGCGGCAGCGCGCTCAGCACGCTCGCCATCATGAGCGGCACGTGGCCCGCCCCGTCACTGCGGCTTGATCCCGGCGTCGCGCACCACGCCTGCCCACTTGTCGTGCTCGGCCTGTATGAACGCGGCGAACGCGGCTGGCGATTCGCTCCATGCGGCTTCGCCGCCATCGAGCAGGAAGCGCTTCTGCGTGTCGTCTTCCCTCAGCACGCGCACCA
Organism: Bordetella parapertussis; assembly: GCA_945877995.1. Classification (GTDB taxonomy): domain Bacteria; phylum Pseudomonadota; class Gammaproteobacteria; order Burkholderiales; family CAIKXV01; genus CAIKXV01. Next base: position 4,339 of record CAMDXD010000319.1, on the reverse strand, counting down.
AGTCCCGGTGAAGCCTCGCGATGATTTCGGCAGGGGTCTTCGCGGGGGCGAGTACCCCGAACCACTGTTCGGCCGCGTAGCCGGGCACGCCGGCTTCGGCGACCGTGGGGATATCCGGTGCGGACAGCGCCCGCTTCGAACTGGTGACACCGTAGGCACGGATGCGTCCGGCCCTGACGTGGGGAAGCGTCGCGAGCACGTTTCCCAGCATCAGGGGCACATGCCCTGCCAGCGCATCGGCCATCCCGGCGTTGCCGCTCTTGTACGGAATGAACGTCCCTTCGATTCCGGCCATCGTCATGAACAGCGCCATCGTCACGTGGGGTGCTCCACCGTAGTTGCCGGCGCTGTAGTCGATCCTGCCCGGATTGGCGCGCAGCAACGCAATCAGTTCCTTCAGGTTCCTCGCCGGCAGCGAAGCATGCGCGGCAAGCATCTGCGGCACCACGGCTGCCTGCGTGACGGGGGCGAGGTCGCGCAGCGGATTGAGGTGCGGCTTGCGATAGGTGGATTGCACGACCACCAGTGAACTGGCCGTCATGAGTATCGTATGACCGTCCGGCGCCGCGCGCGCCACATATGCGCCGCCGATCTGCGACGACGCGCCCGGCCGGTTTTCGATCACGATCGGCTGGCCCAAAAACTCACCGAGCCGGGATCCGACGATACGGGCGGTCGCATCCGTTCCACCACCCGGCGAGGAGGACACCACGAGAGTGACCGGCCGTGACGGATAGCCAGCCTGGGCCAGCACGGGCATCGGCACGAGCAGGGTCCACCCGGTCGACAGCAACACCGCGAATAAGTGCAGGCTTCGGTCCGGAACAAACCCCATGACGGCGTTCTCCTCGAGCGCAACTGCAGGACGACGTGCAGCGGTTCAGACCAGGCCGTTGTAGCCCCCGCCGTCGAGCTGCAGGTTCTGGCCGGTTATGAAGCCCGCCTGCGCACTGCACAGGTAGGCGCAGGCATCGCCGAACTCTTCCGGCGAGCCGAGCCGCTTGGCAGGCAGGGACTCGGCCATGCGCCGGCGGGCCTCCTCGCGCGTGATGTTGTCAAGCTTCATCATCCGTTCGGCCATGAACTTCTGGCGGTCGGTGTCGATCCGCTCGGGCAGCAGGTTGTTGATGGTCACGTTGTCGACCGCCACGTCGCGCGACACGGCCTTGGCCAGCGCCGTGAGCGCCGTGCGGCAGGACGTCGACAGGCCCATGTGCGCTCGCGGGCTCTTGACCATGGCGGAGGTGATGTTCACGATGCGCCCGAACTTCCGGGCCTGCATGCCCGGGAGGACGGCCTTCATCATGAAGATCGGGGCGAGCATGTTCGCCTCAACCGCCTGCATCCACTCTGCATGGTCCCAGTCCTGGAGCTTTCCCGGCGGCGGACCCGAATTGTTGTTCACCAGGACATCGGCGTCCGGGCAGGCGGCGATCAGCGCGGCGCGGCCAGCCGCGGTGTTGATGTCGGCACGCACTGGCGTCACCTGCGCGCCGGTCGCCGCGCGGATTTCCTGCGCGGCCAGCGCCAGCCGATCGGCGTCCAGCCCGTTGATCACCACCGAGCAGCCTTCACGCGCCAGGGCGAGTGCACACGCCTTGCCGAGTCCCCGTGACGACGCGCATACGATGGCCTTGCGGCTCTTGAGTCCCAGATCCATTGGTCCTACCTCCCCCGGACGTTAGCCGGCTTGTTCGAAGTCCTACCGAAGCCCTGCGGCGGCGATCCGTTGCCGGGCCTGGCGCACAGAGAACAGATGCGTGAACGATGCGGCCCGCGCGGGATGCATCGAGCCGGCGCTTGCAGCCACTTCGTAGCGTGTAGTTGTCTGCAGCGAACCAGGCAAAGGCGCAACCTGCTTCAGGGCGGCGCCGGTCGCGAGCCAATCGGCGATGTTGGTCATGTTCGCCAGGCCGTAGACCTTCCCGGGCAGGGATTCGAGCAGCGCGAGCATGGCTGCTCCGTTCTCGGCCACGCGGACCACCGGGCCCGTACCCTTGCCCAGCCCGATCCGGTCGAGCACGGCAGCGGCATGGATGCCGCTCGACCCCCGGTTGTGGATCACGATGTCCGCCGTGCGCATCGCCGCGGCGAAGGCCTGTTCCGACGACAGATCGGGGACGCAGGCACGTGCAGCGACGACGATCGCCATCCCGGTCGATCCGACGGTCGTGCGCGTGCTGTCGACGATCATCGAGCGTCCGGCGAGCGTGTCCAGCGCCGCGCTGGAGGCGACCAGGACATCGGCATACTCACCTGCGAAGCCGATCGCGCACCTTCGGCGCAGAGGTGAACTCGATGTCCGGTAACGCTGCGCCCTCCTGTCCGTAGAGCGCTGCTATCGCTCCGACTGCCGTGCGGATGGATCCGGCACTGAGCACCCGTAGCGGTGTATCCATTACCTGCGGTCGTCTGTGCGCGATGCCGCGAGGCGCGCCTTGAGATAGGCCTTCTCTCCCCCTGCCAGGATCATCCCGCGGTAGCTCTCCGGGAGCTGCCTGCCCTGCAGCGACCTGCCGCTGGTCGTGTTGCGAAGCTCGAAAGTGTCGGTGTCGATCTCGAGCGTGTCGCCTGTCTCGACGAAGTCGAGGATGCCCGGACAGGCGACCGGCCAGAGCGCACCGCCGGCGCAGTTGCTGTAGAACAGCGGCCCGAACGATTCGGCTACCACCGCGGAAATTCCCAGGGCGAGGATGGAATAGTGCGCCGGCGTGGATGATCCGCAGCCGAAGTTTGTGCCGGCGACGATGATGTCGCCTGGGCTCACCTTCGACGCGAACGACGGGTCTATCGCCTCCATGCAATGCTTGCCCTGCTCCTGTGGCGGCAGATGGTTGTACATCTGCTTTCGGATAAGGCCCGTATTGATGTCGTTCTGCGCGAACTTCCAGACTTTGCCTGTGAGCTTCATCCATGCATCCCCGATCAGGAGGAGTGGGCCAAGGGACTGGTGATGCATCCCTTGATCGCCGAGGCCGCCACGGTCGCAGGCGACGCGAGGTAGATCTCGCCGCCCGGCCCCATGCGGCCTTCGAAGTTGCGCGTGATGGAGGTGATAGCCACGTCCCCCGGCCCGAGGATTCCGCCGTGCAGTCCGGGGCAGGCGCCGCAGTTGGCGCTGGTGACGATCGCGTTGGCTTCGTGCAGCGTCTGGATGTAGCCGAGCGCGGTGGCAGCCATGAGCACTTCGCGCGACCCCGGCGTGACGATCAGGCGCACGTCGGGGTGGACCTTGTGGCCCCTGAGCACGCGCGCCGCCTCGGCGATGTCCTCGAGCCGGCCGCTGGCGCACGAGCCGATGTAGGCCTGATCGACGCGGCGGCCGGCAACCTCGTCCACCGCCCGCACGTCGTCCGGCGCGTGCGGCACTGCAATCTGGGGCACGACCTCGGAGATGTCTATCTCGTGCACGCTGTCGTACTCGAAATCCGGATCGGTCTCGTAAACGTGATAGGGCTGCGCCGTCTTCGTGTTCACCCATTCCCGGGTGATGCGGTCGGGCTGGATGTAGGAGGTTACCGCGCCCATCTCGGTTCCCATGTTAGCGAACGTGAAGCGCATGTCCATGCTCAGCGACTCGATGAACGGTCCGGCGAACTCCACGGCATTGTTGTAGGCCCCGCGCTGCCCAAGCAGGCCGTTGACGTACAGGGATGCGTCGCGGCCAGCGACTCCCGGGCGCAGCCTGCCGGTGATGCGCACCAGCGTCACCTTCGGCACCTCGAGCACGTGACGGCCAATCGCGTAGAGGGTCAACCGGCCGCCGCCGAGCGAGCACGAATACATCCCGATCGCGCCCATGGTCGGTGCATGCGAGTCGATGGCGATCGCGAGCATCCCGGGTCGAACCAGGCCTTCCTCGCACAGCACCAGGTGCGAGACGCCCGCGCCGCCGTCGAACGTGCGGATGCCGTGCTTGCGGAAGAACTCCCGAAACAACTTCTGCGCGGCGGCGATGACCACGGTCGGCGCCGGGGACGCATGGTCGGCGACCGCGTAGATGCGCTCCTTGAGCGGGATGTCGGTGATCCCCAGTTCCTCGAGATCGGCGTCGAGCCGCCTGGCATCGCTCGCGTTGACCCCGACGATCACGCCGAAGACGTCCGGCTCGATCTCGACGAACTCGCCGGGCGCCACGTGCTGTCCCACTGGGCGAGCGCAGTTCGCGATGATCTTATGCAACGCATGCATTCCCGCCATCGGCACTCCTCCGAGACTATGACCGGCGGGCATTACGTGCGCGCCTGCGTCCATTCTCTTCTGATGATAGGCGCGATCGAACGCGTTCGCAATCGCGCATCGACATCACATTTTTGGACGTCGCTTTCACAAATGCTCT
>CAMDXD010000318.1 GCA_945877995.1 Bordetella parapertussis | reverse complement strand
CTCACCGACTGTACGCCCGTCGGGCAGGCGCGCAGAAAGCTTGTCGCCCCCGAAACGCCGTCCGAATCCGGCCGCCAGCAGCACGACCACCACGCCGCGGCGCGAACTGCCCAAGCTGCAGCCTGGGGTACCCGGCAAGACTGCTGCATCGGCAAACGCCTGACCGGCATCGCCGCCCGCAGCGACGATCCGGGGACCGCCGGCGGGGGCTGGATCGGCCGGCCCGAGGCGGCTCCCGGACTGCGGATTAAAGTGCTCGTCTGACATGCCGTTAACGGGTCGTCCATCCGAATGTGCGCCAGCGCACGGATTCCTTCACCGGAGCTTCAAGCATGTTGAACCGTATGACCGTCGCACAACGCATGGGGGCACTTGCCTTGTTGCCGATGCTGGTAATCGCGGTGTTGGCTGCCGTTTCATTACAGGGCGAAAGCCGGGCCAAGGAGTCCCTTCGCGTCGCCAATGAAGACCTGATGGTCTCACAACAGCACATCGCCACGGTCATCGAAATGCTGGCGCGCGCCCGCGCAGACGCCGCCTTCGCACTGGTCGAAAACACGAGGGAGGCCGGCGTCGACCGTTCGCAACGCATAGTGGAACGCCTCGCGGAGGCCGAACAGGCGCTGGCTGCGTATCTCGCAACTGGCACCACGGAAGAAGAAGTCCAGTTGCAGCAGCGTACGCTGCCCCGGCTCAAGCGGATGATCGAAGCAGGCCTGAAGCCGGCGGCCGAGGAACTGAAGAAAGGGAGCATGGCGACCGCCCGGCTGATCATCACTGGCGAGGTCGAGGCACCCTGGACCGGCGTGCGTGAGGCGCTGACCGCCCTCGTGAAGTTGCAGGTCGAGGAGGGCCGGAGGGCGTACGAGGCCTCGAACGCACGCTACGAGATAACCCGCCGGGTGACGCTCGGCGTGACCCTCGTCAGCGGGCTGCTCCTGATCGGCTGCGGCGTCCTGGTCAGCCGCTCGATCGTGCTGCCCGTCAACGGGCTGCGCGATGCGCTGAAGGCCGCGCAGCGAGACAACGACCTGACCGTTCGCGCCCGGGGCGCCGGTCGCGACGAACTTGGCCAGGCGATGGATGCGTTCAACGCCCTGATGGCGCAGTGGCAGCAGACCGTCGGGCGCCTCAAGCATGACGCAGCCCGCCTGTCCGGGGCATCGACCAGCGTGGCGAGCGCGGCGCTCGACATCGCCCGCCAGGCGCGCGCGCAAAGCGAGGCGGCCTCCTCGACCGCAGCCTCTGTCGAGCAGGTCTCGGTCAGCATCAGCAAGGTCGCGGAACATGCCGACCTGACCCAGGGCATCGCGCAGCAGGCCACCGCGCTGTCAGAGAGCGGCCGGGAAACGATGCGCAAGGCCGCCCAGTCCATGACCCGGCTCGCCGGATCGGTCCAGGACTCTGCGGGGCTGATCGAAGCGCTCTCCAGACGCTCGGCCGAGATCTCGACCATCGTCGAGGTGATCCGCGACATCTCCGAACAGACCAATCTGCTCGCGCTCAACGCGGCGATCGAAGCCGCGCGTGCCGGGGAGCAGGGCCGTGGCTTCGCGGTGGTCGCAGACGAAGTGCGCAAGCTGGCCGAGCGGACCGGCGCCTCGACCACCGAGATTTCGGAACTCACCGGCACGATCCAGTCGGAAGTCGCGAGCGCGGTGGCGCAACTGAAGCAGAGCACGGCCCAGGTGAACGAAGGCGTCGGGCTGTCGGCCGAAGTCGAACAGGCCCTTGCCCAGATCCAGGACGGCGCGGGATCCACCCGCAACTTCGTCGGCGATATCGCATGGGCGGCGGCCGAGCAGCGCACCGCCAGCCAGGACATAGCGCGCCATGTCGAGAACATCGCACGCATGGCCGAGGACTCGAACCGGGCCATCGTCATCGCGACCGACGCCGCACGTGACCTCGAGACGCTCGCCACGGCGGTGAATTCGCAGGTCAGCCAGTTTCGCGTCTGACCCCCGCGCGGATTTAACCGGGAATTCCAAATGTCTGAACTCCTCCAGAGCATTGATGCACGCAGCCGGCTCGCCGGCACCAACAGGCTCGAGATCCTGATGTTCTCGCTCGGCCTCGACAGCAGGACCGGGCGTACCGAGACCTTCGGCATCAACGTGTTCAAGGTACGCGAGGTGATGCGCACCCCCCCGATCACCAGCGCGCCGGGCATGCCGATCGCGGTGATGGGCATGGTGAGCCTGCGCGGCGTTCTGGTACCGGTGATCGACCTGGTGCGCTACACCGGGGTACCGACCGACACCATGGGCGAGGTGATGATCGTCACGGAGTACAACGGCCGCACCCAGGGCCTGCTGGTGGCCGCGGTGGACACGATCCTTCGCCTGGACTGGTCGAAGATGAAGGTGCCGCCACCGATGCTCGCTCAGAGGATGAGCGGGCTGATTACCGCGGTGACCGAACTGGCCGACGGGCGCCTGATGATGATGATGGACGTCGAAAAGGTGCTGTCGGACAGCAGCGGCACCGACGACGAGGAGGCTTATCGCCACGTGATCCCGCTGGGAAAGGACGATCGCACGGTGTTCTTCGCCGACGATTCAAGCACCGCGCGCATGCAGATCGCGCGCACGCTGGACGCGCTCGGCGTGCGCTACATGCAGGCGATCAACGGCTGTGAGGCCTGGGAAGCGCTGCAGCGCCTGGCGGAGCAGTCGGCGGCGCGCGGCGAGCCCCTGGTGCAGAGCGTGCAGATCGTGCTCACCGACGTCGAGATGCCGGAGATGGATGGCTACATGCTGACCCGTCGCATCAAGTCCGATACACGGTTCAAGGGCCTGAAGGTGCTGATGCACTCGTCGCTCTCGGGGGACTCCAACCAGCAACTGGGCAAGTCGGTAGGCGTCGACGAATACATATCGAAGTTCGAACCGCAAAGACTCGCGGAAACGCTGACGCGCTTGCTGGTCTGAACGGCCATCCATCCGAACCCCCGCGCCCGCACCAGACCGATGACAGCAGGACACCCCACGATGCACACGCCAGACAACGGCTCGATACTCGACCGCGTAGACGCGCGCACGACGCTCGCCGGCTCGAACAAGATGGAGATCCTGCTGTTCTCCCTCGGCACCCGGGAGACGTTCGGCATCAACGTGTTCAAGGTGCGCGAGGTCACCCGGACCCCGAAGATCACGCGCACCCCGAACATGCCCAGCGGTGTCGAGGGGGTGATCAGCCTGCGCGGCAACATCATCCCGGTGATCCACCTGGCGCGCTTCGCCGGGCTGTCCGACCCTTCGCTGTCTTCGTGCGAGACGATGATGATCACCGAGTACAGTCGGCACACGCAGGCCTTCCTGGTGCACGACGTCGAGCACATCATCCGCGTCAACTGGGACCAGGTGAAGTCGCCGGAGAGCCGCCTCACGTCCGCCGAGAATCCGATCACCGCGATCACGCGCATCGAGGACGACCGCCTCGTCTCGATCCTGGACGTCGAGCATGTGCTGGCACAGGTCTACGGCGACACGCTGGTGCCCGAAATCTCGCCGATGCCCAACGCGGCCGAATCCACCGTGTTCTACGTCGACGACTCGCTGGTCGCGCGGCGCGAGATCAGCCACGTGCTCGACCGTCTCGGCGTGCGCTCGCTGCAGGCCACCAATGGCCGCGAAGCATGGGACAGCCTGCAGACGATGGCCGCGCGCGCCGAGGCCGAAGGCATCCCGCTGTCCGCGCAGCTCGGGCTGATCCTGGCCGATGCCGAGATGCCGGAAATGGACGGCTACGTGCTGACCCGCCTGGTGAAGGCGGACAAGCGTTTCGTCGGCATCCCGGTCGTGATGCACTCATCGCTGTCGTCCAGCGCCAGCAGAGCCATGGGCCAGGCAGTAGGCGTCGACGCCTACGTGGCGAAGTTCGATGCCTCGGCGCTGGCCGAGACGCTGCGGCCGCTGATCGCCCGGGCTGCCTGAGCGGCACGACAACGAATTCACAGGAACCCGCATTGAACCCCGAACCGACCAACACCCGCCGATCCGGAGCATCCGCATGAGCCAGGAATCAATGAAGTTCCTTGTCGTCGACGACTTTTCAACGATGCGCCGGATCCTGCGCAACCTGCTGAAGGAACTCGGTTTCACCAACGTCGACGAGGCCGAGGACGGCGTCGTGGCACTCGCCAGGCTGAAGGGCGGCGGCTTCGACTTCGTGATCTCGGACTGGAACATGCCGAACATGACCGGCATCGACCTGCTGCGCGCGATCCGCGCCGACGCGGCGCTGTCCAACTTGCCGGTGCTGATGATCACGGCCGAGGCGAAGAAGGAAAACATCATAGAGGCGGCACAAGCGAAGGCGAACGGCTACATCGTGAAGCCGTTCACCGCGGCGGTCCTCGACGAGAAGCTGAACAAGATCCTGAAAACCATGGAAAAGGTGGGATGAGGCCATGAACGCCAGCACCGTACTCGAGCAGGACTCCCCGGACCTCGAAGCGCTGTTCGACAGCATCGTGGCGGCCAATGCCGATCCAGCCGCCGGCCACGCGAACTCGACGGAAGTTGCACCCGACGCGGCCGATACCCCATCCGGCGCGGTCCTCGCAAAGATCGGCAAGCTCACACGGACGCTGCACGACAGCCTGTGCGAACTCGGCTTCGACAAGTCGCTGCAACAGGCTGCCTCCGCCATCCCCGATACACGTGACAGGCTGACCTACGTGGCCACGCTGACCGAGAAGGCCGCCGAGCGCGCACTGAATGCGACCGAGATCGCACGCCCGCTGCAGGACGAACTCGAAAAGGAAGCGAAAGCCCTGTCGCGCAACTGGGACCGCCTGTTCGATCACCAGCTGTCCATCGACGAATTCAAGGCACTGGTTGCCGATACGCAGCGCTACCTGGGTGGCGTGCCCGCGCGCACCGAGGCGACGCGTACGCAACTCACCGAGATCATGATGGCCCAGGATTTCCAGGACCTCACCGGCCAGGTGATCAAGAAGATCACCGCCGCTGCGCACGACATCGAGCACAAGCTGCTCGAACTCCTCG
>CAMDXD010000317.1 GCA_945877995.1 Bordetella parapertussis | reverse complement strand
CGCGCTTGCCGCCCCGGGCCTGCAGCGCCGACAGCAGCGTCACCACGATGCGCGCACCCGAGGCGCCGATCGGATGGCCGAGCGCGCAGGCGCCGCCGTTCACGTTGACCTTCTCCTCGGGCAGCTTGAGGTCGTGGATCGCGGCCATCGTCACCACCGCGAACGCTTCGTTTACCTCGAACAGATCGACATCGTCGACCGACCAGCCGGTGGCGGCGAACAGCTTCTGCATCGCACCAACCGGGGCGGTGGTGAACCACTGCGGCTCGTGCGAGTGGCTGGCCTGGGCGACGATGGTAGCCAGCGGCTTCAGCCCGCGCTTCTCGGCTTCCGACTTGCGCATCATCACCAGGGCCGCCGCGCCGTCGGAGATCGAGCTGGAGTTGGCAGGGGTGACCGTGCCGTCCTTCTTGAACACCGGCTTGAGCGACGGGATCTTGTCGATCTTCGCCTTCAGCGGCTGCTCGTCGATCTTGATGACCGTATCGCCCTTCGAGGTCTTCAGGGTGATCGGGGTGATCTCGGCATCGAACGCGCCGCCGTTGATCGCGGCCTGCGCACGGGTGGTCGACTGGATCGCGAACCGGTCCTGGGCCTCGCGGCTGAACTGGTAGCGGCTGGCGGTCTCTTCCGCGAACACGCCCATCAGCTTTCCCTTGTCATAGGCGTCTTCAAGGCCGTCAAGGAACATCGAATCCTTGATCTCGCCATGGCCCAGCCGCATGCCGCCGCGCGCCTTGGGGATGAGGTAGGGGGCGTTGGTCATGCTTTCCATGCCGCCGGCCACCATCACCGAAGTCGAGCCGGCGAGCAGCTGGTCGCGCGCGAACATCATCGCCTGCATGCCCGAGCCGCACATCTTGTTGATGGTCGTGCAGTGCGCGCCCATCGGCAGGCCAGCGCCGAGCGCCGCCTGACGCGCCGGGGCCTGGCCCTGCCCCGACATCAGGACGTTGCCCATGATCACCTCGTCGACATCGGCCGGCGTGATGCCCGCGCGCTCGACGGCGGCCTTGATGGCTGCGGCGCCCAGTACCGACGCACTCACGTTCGAGAAATCGCCCTGGAACCCGCCCATGGGCGTGCGCGCGGCGCCGACGATGACGACCGGATCGTTCATGCTGATGCTCCTCGTGTATGTGAGTGGCCGCGCCGCACCGGGATTTGTGCCATGCAGCAGAGGCGCCTAATATACCCCCCGCCGGCCCCCCGGACAATGAACGCAGGGGGCGCCCGGCCACCGCCCGCTGCGGGCCGATCGCCGGCAGCCGCGGATCGCAACGCCGGGCCACCCGCCCGCCGCCCCCAGCATCAGCACCGAGAGAAGGCAGGACCCACGATGGCCGATTCCACACCCGCCGGCGCAGCAGCGACACCCGCCGATACCGCCGAAATGGCACGCCAGTTCACGGATCTCGCACAGCGCAGCTCGCAGCTGGTGATGAAGTATTTCGAACGCATGGCGAAGGAACCCGGGGCCGCCGGCATGGACGAAGTGGGCGTCGGGCGCGCCTTCACCGAGGCGTTCCAGCAGATCTGGAGCGATCCGATGAAGCTGATGCAGCTGCAGATGAACATGTGGGGCGACTACATGAACCTGTGGCAATCGACCTGGCTGAAGGCCATCGGCATGGGGGCCGCACCGGTGGCCGAGGCGGCGAAGGGCGACAGGCGGTTCAAGCACGAGGACTGGGAGAACAACCTCGTCTTCAACTACCTGAAGCAGTCGTACCTGATCGCCGCACGCCACACGCATGGCGTGATGACCAGCGTCGAGGGGCTGGACGAGAACACGCGCAAGAAGGTCGACTTCTTCACCCGCCAGTACATCGATGCCCTGGCCCCGACCAACTTCGCGATGACCAACCCGGAAGTCATGCGCGCGACGCTCGACACCGGCGGCAAGAACCTGCTCGACGGCCTCGCCAACCTGCTCGGCGACCTCGAGCGCAGCGGCGGCAACCAGCTGCGCATCAGCATGACCGACAGCACCCAGTTCAAGCTGGGCGAGAACATCGCGGCAACGCCGGGCAAGGTCGTGTTCCAGAACGTGCTGATGCAGCTGATCCAGTACACACCATCGACGGCGAAGGTACTCAAGCGGCCGCTGCTGATCGTGCCGCCGTGGATCAACAAGTTCTACATCCTTGACCTGCGCGAGAAGAATTCGTTCATCAAGTGGGCCGTGGGCCAGGGTCACACCGTATTCGTGATCTCCTGGGTCAACCCGGACGAGAAGCTGGCGGACAAGGGCTTCGACGATTACCTCAAGCTCGGCCCGCTGGCGGCGCTCGACGCCATGCGCGACATCACCGGCGAGCCGGATGCGAACGTGATCGGCTACTGCCTGGGTGGCACCCTGATGGCGAGCTGCCTGGCATGGCTCAAGGCAAAAGGACAGTCCGCCCGGGTGGCCAGCACGACCTTCTTCACCGCGATGATCGATTTTTCCGAGCCAGGCGAACTCGGCGTGTTCATCGACGAGGCGCAGCTCGACAACCTCGAGCGCAAGATGGCCAGGCGCGGCTACCTCGAGGGCCACGAGATGGCCGCGACGTTCAATCTGATGCGCGCCAACGACCTGATCTGGTCGTTCGTGGTCAACAACTATCTGATGGGCAAGGATCCGTTCCCGTTCGACCTGCTGCACTGGAACTCCGACTCCACCCGCATGCCCGCGGCGATGCATGGCTTCTACCTGCGCAACATGTACCTCAAGAACCTGCTGCGCCGGCCCGGCGGCATCACGCTCGACGGCGTGCCGATCGATGTCTCGAAGATCGATACCCCCGCCTACTTCCTGTCGACCATCGAAGACCACATCGCGCCCTGGAAGTCGACCTGTGCCGGCGCCGGGCTGCTGGCGGGCCCCGTGCAGTTCACGCTGGCCGGATCGGGCCATATCGCAGGGGTGATCAACCCGCCGGCGGCGAAGAAGTACCAGCACTGGACCAGTCCCGCACCGCTGACGGCAGGCGCCGACGAATGGCTCGCACAGGCACAGTCGCACGAAGGCTCGTGGTGGCCGCACTGGCACCAGTGGGTTTCCTCAGGCTTCGGCAACGGCGAAGTCGACGCCCGCGCGCCCGGAAGCGCGTCGCACCCGGTGCTGGAAGATGCGCCCGGCTCTTACGTGAGGCAGGTGATAGCCCCCGCCGCGCAGGCGGCACCCGTCCCGCCACCGGTCGCGCCGGCACCCGCACCAACAATCGCACTCGCACCGGCACCGGCGGCCCGGGCCGGCCGGGCGGCGAAGCGATGATGCGCATCGCCGTGCTCGGCGCCGGGCAGATGGGCAGCGGCATCGCCCAGGTCTGCGCGGCGGCTGGCCACCCGGTCGTGTTGCGCGACCTCGACCCGGCCGCGCTCGAGCGCGCTCGCACGGTGATCGCGACCAGCCTCGACCGGCTGCTGGCCAAGGCGCGCATCACCGAGGCGGACAAGGCGGCCACGCTCGGACGCATCACGACCGCCAGCGCGGTCGAGGCGCTCGCCGATGCAGACATCGTGATCGAGGCGGTGACCGAGAACCTCGACGTGAAGCGCGCGATCTTCCGCGAACTGTCCGCGACCTGCCGCCCCGATGCCATCCTGGCCAGCAACACCTCGTCGATCTCGCTGACCCGCCTTGCCGCCGCCGTCGAGCACCCGGAGCGCGTGATCGGCATGCACTTCATGAATCCGGTGCCGATGATGCAGCTGGTCGAGGTGATCAGCGCGCGCCAGACCTCGCCGCAGACGCGCGACACGGTCGAGGCCCTGGCACGCGCGCTGGGCAAGGTGCCGGTGGACGTGAAGAACAGCCCCGGCTTCGTCGCCAACCGCGTGCTGATCCCGATGATCAACGAGGCCGCGTTCTGCCTGTACGAAGGCCTGGCGACGGCCGAGGAGATCGACACCGTGATGAAGCTGGGCATGGGCCATCCGATGGGCCCGCTGGCGCTGGCCGACCTGATCGGCATCGATACCGTGCTGGCGATCATGCGGGTGCTGCTCGACGGTTTCAACGATTCGAAGTACCGCCCCTGCCCGCTGCTGGTCGAGATGGTCGACGCCGGCCACCTCGGTCGCAAGAGCGGACGCGGCTTTTTCAGCTATCCCGGCAAGTGAAGCGAGCCGGGGAACCCTTGCCCCCCTTACCCCGATGACCCCGATAACCCTCGCCGAATATCACAACCTAAGCCACGAGCAGCCCGAGCCGGGTATCCATGTCGTGACGATCGACAGGCCCAGGGCACTCAATGCGCTCGACAGCGCGACGCTGGCCGAACTGGCCTGCGTGGTGGGCGCCCTGGCGGCTGACCGGACTGCGCGCGCGCTGCTGCTGACCGGCGGCGGCACGAAGGCATTCGTGGCAGGGGCGGACATCTCCGAAATGCAATCGCTGTCACCGGAACAGGCGCGCGCGTTCTCATGGAAGGCATCACGGCTGTTCCTGGACATCGAAGCACTGCCGATGCCGGCGATCGCGCTGGTGAACGGCTATGCGCTCGGCGGCGGCTGCGAGCTGGCCCTGGCCTGCGACTGGATCGTCGCGGCGGAAAACGCGGTGTTCGGCCAGCCCGAGGTCAACCTCGGCATCCCCCCGGGCTTCGGCGGCACGCAGCGCCTGCCGCGCCGGATCGCCCCGGGCAAGGCGATGGAACTGCTGATGACCGGCCGCCAGGTGAAGGCGGATGAGGCCGTTGCCATCGGCCTCGCGAACGAGAAGGTCGCGGGCGATGCACTGCTCGCGCGCGGGCTTGAACTCGCGCGCACGATCGCATTGAAGGGACCGTTCGCGGTTCGCCTGGTCAAGCAGGCCTGGCACAGGGGCCAGGCGCTCGAGCTCGCGCAGGCGTGCGCGGTCGAGTCCGACCTGTTCGGGCTCGCGTTCTCGAGCGCGGACCAGGCCGAAGGCATGCGTGCGTTCCTCGAGAAGCGGCCGCCGGTGTTCGAAGGCCGCTGACCGCCACCGGTGCCGCCCGGCACGGCCAGTGCCGTGCGCGGGTGCTGCGCACGTCGTCAGTCGGCCCGGATGCCG
>CAMDXD010000316.1 GCA_945877995.1 Bordetella parapertussis | reverse complement strand
TGCCGCGTCCGCTGGGCCCGGTCGATCCACCATTCCCACTCAGCGCGCAGTTGCGCGGCGTGTCCGGCAAGGTGACGCTTGCGCTGTCGATCGACGCCACCGGGCGGGTGGTCGATGCTTCAGTCGTGCGAGCCGACCCCCCGGGCTTCTTCGAGGAGTCCGCGCTGGCGGCTTTCCAGTCTGCGCCGTTCGCGCCGGGCATCAAGGACGGCCGTCCGGTGCACTCGAGGGTCCAGACGGTCGTGGTGTTCGAGTTCGGCCCGCGCTGACGCCCTGCGCAGGACTCAGGGCCGCGCAGGCTTCATCCCGTGCGGCAGCAGCAGCCACATCGACCCGTTCTCGCGCATCCGACCGGCTGCTTCCCCCGCAGCCGCCCCGAAGCCCCAGAACAGGTCGGCCCGGATGGTGCCGATGATTGCACCGCCAGTGTCCTGTGCAAAGGTCAGGCGCTCGATCGGCTTGCCATCGATCGGGTCTGCGGTGGCCAGCCAGACTGGCGTGCCGAGCATCACCGAACGGGGATCGATCGCGATGCTGCGCATCGGGGTGAGCGGCACGCCGAGCGAGCCGGGCGGGCCGCTGGCGGCCGGCGTCCCGCCGCCGGTCGGGTAGCCTGCGGAGGCGGGCTGCGGCGGCAGTTCCCGGAAGAACACCCGGCTCGGGTTCGAATGCAGGATCGGCGTGACCTTGTCCGGATTTGCGGTCGCCCACTTGCGTATGCCCTGCATCGTCGCCTCCTCCAGCGACAGCTCGCCGCGCTCGACCAGCGTGCGTCCGATCGCACGGTACGGGTGGCCGTTCTGGTCGGCATAGCCCAGCCGCACCATGGTGCCGTCGGGCAACTGCACGCGTCCTGAACCCTGGATCTCGAGGAAGAATGCGTCCAGGCGATCATCCACCCACAGCAGTTCACGGCCCTTCAGGCTCGCCCTGCCGCGGTCGATGTCGCCGCGGGAGAAGTAGGGCAGCAGCCGTCGGCCCTCCAGGCGGCCGCGTACACGCTGTCCCTTGAGTTGTGGATACAGATCGCCGAGGTCGACCGTCACCAGATCGTCGGGCACGCCGTACAGCGGGTAGCGGTAGCGTGCATCGCGAGTGCGGTTGCCGCGCAGCAGCGGCTCGTAGTAGCCGGTGATCAGGCCGCTGTCCTTCTCGGTGCCGTCGGTATCGACCGCGATCAGGCGGTACGGCTGGAAGTGGCGTTCGAAGAACGCTCGCACCCGGGGCGCATCGAGGGTGTCGGCTTTCGGCATGGCGTCGGCCGCACGACAGGCTTCGAGCCAGGGCGCCGCCGCACGGCGGGAGACCAGTGCCCGGCAGCTCTCGCGCAATGCCGGCCATGCTTCGTTCACGCGGTCGGATTGCCATCCGGGCAGTGCTTTCCACGCCACCGGCTCATGGCGGATCGGCGAGAATGCGATGACTGGTTTCGGCACCGGCGCTGGCAGGGCTGCCGGTGGCGGTGCGGACGGTGCGGACGGTGCAGACTGCGCGGTCGGCGCAGTTGGCGCGGTCTGTGGCGTCGCACAACCACCGAGCAGCAGGAGAAAGCCAGCCAGCAGGCCGGTGCGGCGGCGGTCAGTCATTGTTTTCGGGAACCCTGATGGATGCTGGATTCGCATTGCTGCTGTTCGAAGCCGCGGTCGCACTCGGCCTGCTGGTGTTCATCGTCTGGTGGACACTGCCCCGCAAGAAGCGCGAAGACGACCGGCGACCGCCGGGGCGGTGAGCGAGGGTCGATGGCCGCGGCTCAGCCCTTGGGCGTCAGTGAAGGACCCGCGGGACCGACAGCGTGAATTCGGGGATGTCGGCATCGAACCGGGTGCCGTCCTCGGCGAGCATCTGGTAGGTGCCGCGCATCGTCCCCACCGACGTCGCGAGCGCGGTACCGCTCGTGTACTCGAAGCGCTGCTTCGGCTCCAGCCTCGGCTGCTCGCCGATCACGCCGGGGCCGCGTACTTCCTGTACCTGGTTGTTCGCGTCGGTGATGATCCAGTGCCGCGACAGCAGTTGTGCCGGCATGCCGCCGGTATTCGTGATCGTGATGGTGTAGGCGAAGACGAAGCGCGATGCCGACTCGTCCGACTGCTCCGGGATGAATACGCTTTTCGCAGCGACGGTGATGTCGTAATTGTTCTTCAAGGCGGTCGATGTCCTGTCGGATAAACTATGTCGGCTGACCATCCAGGGCTGAACCATGCATCTGATTGCACCGAGCATTCTCTCCGCCGACTTCGCCCGCCTGGGAGAGGAAGTCACCAACGTGCTCGCGGCGGGCGCAGACTGGATTCATTTCGACGTGATGGACAACCACTACGTCCCCAACCTGACTATCGGTCCGCTGGTCTGCGAGGCAATCAGGCCGTTGACTCAGGCGCCGATCGACGTGCACCTCATGGTCCGGCCGGTCGACAGGATCGTACCCGATTTCGCCAGGGCAGGCGCCAGCCTGATCTCGTTTCATCCCGAGGCGTCGGACCATGTAGACCGTACGATCGACCTGATCCGCGACCACGGCTGCAAGGCGGGCCTGGTGTTCAATCCGGCCTCTTCGCTCGACGCGCTCGACTATGTGATGCACAAGATCGACCTGGTGCTGATCATGTCGGTGAACCCCGGTTTCGGCGGGCAGGCGTTCAATCCGGCGGTGCTGCCCAAGATTCGCGAGGCGCGCGAACGCATCTCGCGCAGCGGCCGCGACATCCGTCTCGAGGTCGATGGCGGGGTGAAGGTCGAGAACATCGCGCAGATCGCGCGAGCCGGTGCCGACACATTCGTCGCCGGCTCGGCCATCTTCGGCGCAGACGATTATGCGAAGGTGATCGCGGCGATGCGCGGCGAACTCGAGACGGCAGGGCGGCCATGATCCGTGCGAGCGCGATCCTGATCGACCTCGACGGCACGCTGGTCGACAGCATTCCCGGCCTGTCCGAGGCCGCGCGCCGCATGATGGTCGAACTCGGGCTGCCGCCGCTGCCGCAGTCGGAGGTTGAAACCTATGTCGGCAAGGGCATCGCGAAGCTGGTCGAGCGGGTGCTGACGCGCAAGTCCGACGGCAAGCCCGATCCCGACCTGTTCGCCACGGCGATGCCCGTCTACGAGAAGCATTATGTCGATACCGTCGCCTGGAACTGCGCGCCCTATCCAGGGGTGTTCGAGGGGCTGGACCGCATGGTCGAGCGCGGCTTCAGGCTCGGCTGCGTGACCAACAAGTCCGGCCGCTTCGCCGAGATCCTGCTCGACCGTCTCGACCTGCAGCGCTATTTCCCCGTGCTGGTGGCTGGCGACACGCTGCCGGTGAAGAAGCCCGATCCAGCACCGCTGCTGCATGCAGCCGGGCTGATCGGGGTGGCACCGGGCGCGATGGTGATGATCGGCGACTCGGCCAACGATGCGATCGCCGCGCGCCGCGCGGGTTGCCCGATGATCTGCGTCAGCTACGGCTACCGCGAAGGGGCCGACCTGCGAAGCATCGACGCCGATGCTATAGTGGACAGCCTGATCGAAGTCGATGGCCTGGTGCAGGGACCCTGATGAACGAACAGGAATTCGACCGGCTGGCGGCCGAGGGCTACAACCGGATCCCGCTGTACCTCGAGACTTTTGCCGACCTCGACACGCCGCTGTCGGCGTACCTCAAGCTCGCCAATGCGCCGAACAGCTACCTGCTCGAATCGGTGCAGGGCGGGGAACGTTTCGGCCGCTACTCGGTGATCGGCCTGCCCGCCAAAGACCGTGTCGAGGTGATCGGCCGGATCTGCCGCGACCTGAGCGGGACGATGACGCGCCAGCAGGTCGAGACCGATGATCCGATCGAGTTCGTGCGGACCTATCTCTCGCACCTGAAAGTCGCGCCCGAGCCGGCGCTGCCGCGTTTCTGCGGCGGGCTGGTCGGCTATTTCGGCTACGACACGGTGCGCTACGTCGAAAAACGCCTTGCCGGTACGGTGAAGCCCGATCCCATCGGCACGCCGGACATCCTGCTTCTGCTGTCCGATGAAGTGGCCGTGTTCGACAACCTGCGCGGCAAGATTTTCCTGATCGTCTACGTCGATCCGCGGCGCGACGGCGCGTTCATGCGCGGCCAGCAGCGCCTGGCGGAACTGCTGGCGAAGCTGCGTACGCCCGTGCGCATCCCGGAGGCCGCCGCGCACGTGCCGGCGCGCGCCACTTCCGAGTTCAGCGAAGATGCATTCGCCGAGGTGGTCGACCGTGCAAAACGCTACATCGTCGACGGCGACATCATGCAGGTCGTTCTGTCGCAGCGCACCAGCCAGCCGTACGACGCATCGCCGCTGTCGCTGTACCGCGCGCTGCGCGCGACCAACCCCTCGCCATACATGTTCCTGTTCGACTTCGGCAGGTTCCATGTCGTCGGCGCCTCGCCCGAGATCCTGGTACGCCTCGAGTCCGGGCAGGTGACCGTACGCCCGATCGCCGGCACCCGTCCCCGCGGCGACACGCGCGAGCGCGACGAGGCACTGGCGACCGAGCTGCTCGCCGACCCGAAAGAGCGCGCCGAACACGTGATGCTGGTCGACCTTGGCCGCAACGACGTCGGCCGCGTCGCCGCAACCGGTACCGTCAAGGTCACCGAGAACATGGCGATCGAACGCTACTCGCATGTGATGCACATCGTGTCGAATGTCGAGGGCAAGCTGAAGCCGGGGCTCGATGCCTTCTCGGTGCTGCGCGCGAGTTTCCCGGCGGGGACGCTATCGGGCGCGCCGAAGGTACGCGCGATGGAGATCATCGACGAACTCGAACCGACGCGGCGTGGCATCTACGGTGGCGCGGTCGGCTACCTCGGCTTCCATGGCGACATGGACATGGCGATTGCCATCCGCACCGCGGTGCTCAAGGACGGCATGCTGCATGTGCAGGCCGGGGCCGGCATCGTCGCCGACTCGGACCCGGCAAGCGAATGGCGCGAGACGCAGAACAAGGCGCGCGCGGTGCTGCGTGCCGCCGAGATGGCGCTCGGCGGGCTGGACAGTCCGATCCCCGGCGTGACGCCGCGCTAGCTTCGGGGCTT
>CAMDXD010000315.1 GCA_945877995.1 Bordetella parapertussis | reverse complement strand
TGCACCAGCACCAGGTCGGCGTCGCCGTTGGCACCCAGCTTCAGTGCCGCACCGGTGCCGACCGACACCACCCGCACCGAGCAGCCGCAGGTCTTCTCGAAAGGTGGCAGCAGCCAGCCGAGCAGCCCGGAGTTCTCGGTGCTGGTGGTGGTCGCCATCCGGATCACGCGTTCGGACGCCGGACGCTGCAGCACCGCGCCCGCGCCGGGCGGCGCTTCGGCCGCGCGGGCGACGCCCACGAGGGCAAGCGCGCACAGCAGCGCTGGAACACCCCGGCGACCCAGCGCCACGCCGGCACGCACCCACGACAGCAACAGGACTTTTCGCACACGGCGCCCTTCGCGCTGACAAGCAGGCAAACTTACGCACGATGATGCAAACGCTCAATATGAACCCGACTTCCGATTCGATCCCAGTTGCCAGACCCTCGGGCGGCGCTGCACGCGTGCCGCTGCGGCTTTCGCTGCGCCTGACCGTCTCGCTCGGCGGCGCCGACTGCGCGCGCGTACCGGCAGCCGCGTTCGACCTGCTGCGCCGGATGCCGCGCGTGGACTCCCTGCGCGAGGCAGCCAGCGGCTTCGGCCTGTCCTACCGCCATGCCTGGGCGCTGATCCGCGACGCGGAGCAGGCACTGGGGGCCGCACTGATCGTCACCCGGCGCGGTCGCGGCACGCAGCTCACGCCCTACGGCGCGCTGCTGGCGGCGGCGCTGGAAGAGATCGAATGCCGGCTCGCCCCGGAACTGGATGCCGCCACCCAGGCCCTGTCGGCGGCGCTCGCGCTGGGTGCCGGCGAACACGCACTGGCGAGGCCATGATCCGGCTGCCGGTCGCACTACCAGCCTGGTCGCTGCTGCTGCCAGCGGTGCGCGCGGCTGCCGGCAACCGGCTGCAGACCAGCCTCAACCTGGCGCTCGGCTCGGCCCTGGCGAGCATCGGCCTGACGATCCCGGTCGTGGTCGTGCTCGTGCTCGCGCTCGACCGGCCGCTGCTGCTCGGCCTGCCGCCGAAAGAGATCGCTCTGCTCGCGCTGACCCTGCTGGTGGCGACCCTGACGCTCAGTGCCGGGCGCACCACTGTTCTGCAGGGCGCGGTCCACCTTGTGCTGTTCTGTACTTTCCTGTTCCTGGCAGCCGTGCCGTGAACCGACAGCCCCGGCCTCCCTGCCGCGGCAGGCCCGCGCCGGGCTTGGTAGGCGGCGCGCACGGCTATACTCGATGGCTTTCGATGCAGCATTCCGGATGACCCTCCTCGACACCCTCCAGCGCCCGCTGCGTGACCTGCGCATCTCGGTCACCGACCGTTGCAACTTCCGCTGCACGTACTGCATGCCGAAGGAGGTGTATGGCAAGGATTTCCAGTTCCTGGAGCGCGAGGCGCTGCTGTCCTTCGGCGAGATCCACCGGCTGGTGCGGCTGTTCCGCGACGAGGGCGTCGAGAAGATCCGCATCACGGGCGGGGAGCCGCTCGTGCGGCGCAAGATCGAGCGGCTGATCGAGATGCTGGCCTGGCACGACGACCTCGACCTCACGCTGACCACCAACGGCTCGCTGCTGAAGCTGAAGGCGCAGGCCCTGAGGGATGCCGGCCTCAAGCGGGTGACGGTCAGCCTCGATTCGCTCGACGATGCGACCTTCAGGCAGATGAACGACGTCGACTTCCCGGTAGCCAAGGTGCTCGAAGGCATCGACGAGGCGAGCCGGGTCGGCCTGCCGGTCAAGGTGAACATGGTGGTCAAGCGCGGGGTCAACGACCAGGATGCGGTCGCGATGGCGCGCCACTTCAAGGGCACCGGCCACATCCTGCGCTTCATCGAGTTCATGGACGTCGGCCATACGAACGGCTGGAAGCTCGACTCGGTGGTGCCATCTGCGGAGCTGACCGCGCGCATCGGCGCGGAGCTTCCGATCGAACCGGTACCGTCCAGCTACCGCGGCGAGGTCGCCGAGCGCTGGCGCTACCTTGACGGCAGCGGCGAGGTCGGCTTCATCTCGTCGGTGACCCAGGCGTTCTGCAGCGATTGCACCCGGGCGCGCCTGTCCGCCGAGGGCAAGCTTTACACCTGCCTGTTCGCCACCCGCGGCACCGACTTCCTAGCACCGCTGCGCGCCGATGCGTCAGACGCCAACCTGTCAGCGCTGATCCGCAGCGTGTGGTCGGCGCGCGGCGATCGCTACTCCGAGTTGCGCAGTGCCGAAACCACGAATACACACAAGATCGAGATGTCCTACATCGGCGGCTGACCGTGCGGCGCGGCAGACGATACGACAGACCCCGATTCGACGACTCCGATTCGACGATCCACCGGCCCGCGAGGACGCACGATGACCGACCCCGATAGCGCAGCACCCGCCGGCAGCGGCTCGATCCGCACGGCCTCCTGCGCCGACGACTACGATCCGAACTCGATGCCGGTCGACAAGGCGCGCGCCTTCATCGACCGCTTCGTCGCGCCGATCACCGGCACCCGTCGCGTACCGGTGCGCGACGCGCTGGGCCAGGTACTCGCCGAGGACATCGTGTCGCCGTTCGACGTGCCGCTCGCAGACAACTCGGCGATGGACGGCTATGCCCTGCGTCATTCGGATGTCGACGGACGCGAAGGCGTGACGTTGAAAGTCGTGGGCACGGCCTATGCCGGCCGCACCTTCAACGGCACGGTTGCACCGGGCGAATGTATCCGCATCATGACCGGCGGCGTCGTGCCTGCACCGCTCGACTGCGTGGTGCCGCAAGAACACACCCGTCCCGGTGACGGCGTGGTCACGCTCGGCGCCGGGCTGCGCCGCGCGCAGAACGTGCGCTATGCCGGCGAGGACATCCGCAGCGGTGCGGTCGTACTGCGGCGCGGCCAGTGGATGCGCCCGGCGGAGATCGGCCTGCTGGCCTCGCTCGGCGTCGGTGAAGCCACGGTTTTCCGCCGCCTGCGGGTGGCGTTCTTCTCGACCGGCGACGAACTGGTGTCGATCGGCGGCACCCTCGGCGAGGGCCAGGTCTACGACAGCAACCGCTACACGATCCACGGCATGCTGACGCGCCTCGGTGTCGACCTGATCGACATGGGCGTGGTGCGCGACGACCCGGCGAAGCTCGAAGCGCATTTCGCCGAAGCGGCGCGGATGGCCGACGTGATCATCACCAGCGGCGGCGTGTCGGTCGGCGAGGCGGACTTCATCAAGCAGATGCTCGACCGCATGGGCGAGGTGGTGTTCTGGAAGATCGCGATGAAGCCCGGCCGGCCGCTCGCCTACGGGCGTATCGGTGGCGCGCATTTCTTCGGGTTGCCGGGCAATCCGGTGGCGGTGATGGCCACGTTCTACCAGTTCGTGCGCGAGCCGCTGCTGAAGATGATGGGTCGCGACCCGATGCCGGTGCTGCCGACGTTCAAGGCCGCCTGCACCGCGCCGCTGAAGAAGGCACCGGGACGCACCGAATTCCAGCGCGGCATCCTGTCGGCCGCCGCCGACGGCCACGGCTGGCAGGTCAAACCCACCGGCGAGCAGGGTTCCGGCATCCTGTCCTCGATGTCGCAGGCAAACTGCTTCATCGTGCTGCCGGTCGACCAGGGCAATGCGCCGGCGGGTACCGTCGTCGATGTACAGATGTTCGAAGGCCTGGTCTGATGGGACAGGCCGCACCCGGCATCCGGCCTGAGCTCACCGCGGCGCGGCGCGACGCCACCTTCGACGTCGAAGCGCTCGACGAGAACGGTCATCGTTCGACCGTGGCCATCGCCGGCGAACATCCATTGACGCTGTACGTCGACAAGCGCGAACTGGTGACGCTGATGACGCTCGGCCAGGCGCCGGAGGCGCTGGCGCTGGGCTTCCTGCGCAACCAGCGCCTGGTGGGCCGCATCGACGAGATCGCCGCGGTCCATGTCGACTGGGAGGTCGATGCAGTCGCGGTCACCACGCGCGCCGGGGCTGCCGATTTCTCGGCGCGCACCGCGAAGCGCACGGTCACCACCGGCTGCGGCCAGGGCTCGATGTTCGGCGGCCTGATGGAGGAGATCGACGCGATTCGCCTGCCGCAGCACGCGCGCCTGTCGCAGCGCAGCCTGTACGCGCTGCTCGATGCCGTGCGCCGGCGCGAGACCGTCTACAAGCAGGCCGGCGCGGTCCATGGCTGCGCGCTCGCGCGCTGCATCGATCCCGGCGGCGGGGACGAACGCGCGCCGGCAAGCGCCGAGGTTCTCTACTACGTCGAGGATGTCGGCCGGCACAACGCCGTCGATGCGATCGCTGGCCACATGTGGCTCGACAGGGTCGACGGTGGCGACAAGGTGTTCTACACCACGGGACGGCTGACCTCCGAAATGGTGATCAAGTGTGCGCAGATGGGCGTGCCCTTTCTGGTCTCGCGCTCCGGCCTGACCGAGATGGGGTACCGGATCGCACGCCAGGTAGGCCTCACGATGATCGGACGCGCGGCCAATACCCGCTACCTCCTGTTCACCGGCGAGGAGCGCTTCGACCGATGACTGCGCCGGTCCAGACACCCCATGCCACAGGCGTCACCGGCCTCGTGCTGGCCGGAGGGCTCGGACGCCGGATGGGCGGGGTCGACAAAGGCCTGCAAGGGCTCGACGGCCGGCCGATGGTCGCGCATGTGATCGAACGCCTGCTGCCCCAGGTCGACGAACTGCTGATCAACGCCAACCAGAACCTCGACCGGTATCGGGCATTCGGCCACCGGGTCGTCGCCGATTCGATCGAAGGTTTCGCCGGACCGCTGGCCGGTCTCGAGCGCGGGCTGGCGACTGCTGCACACCCGCTGGTGGCCACGGTGCCCTGCGATTCGCCGTTCCTGCCGCACGACCTGGTCGAACGCCTGTGCACGGCGCTCGCGGCCGGCGCCGTGGACCTTGCAGTGGCGCGAACCGGAACCCAGTCGCATCCGGTCTTCTGCGTGTGCCGGCGCGACCTGCATCCGCACCTGGCCGCCTACCTGGCGGGCGGTGGTCGGAAGATCGACCACTGGTATTCGACCCTGCGCGTCGCCGATGTCGATTTCGACGACGAGGCGGCGGCCTT
>CAMDXD010000314.1 GCA_945877995.1 Bordetella parapertussis | reverse complement strand
GTGCATCGGGTCCTGCGGCTGCCCGCGGTGGCGGATAAATCCTTCCTGGTCACCATCGGCGACCGCAGCGTGGGCGGCCTCACCGCGCGCGACCAGATGGTCGGTCCCTGGCAGGTCCCCGTCGCGGATTGTGCGATCACCTTGTCCGGGTTCACAGGGTTCACCGGCGAGGCGATGTCGATCGGCGAGCGCACGCCGCTGGCGCTGGTCGACGCACCGGCCTCCGGCCGCATGGCGGTCGGCGAGGCGATCACCAATATCGCCGCCGCGCCGATCGAGGCGCTCGGCCAGGTAAAGCTGTCCGGCAACTGGATGGCTGCAGCTGATCATCCCGGCGAGGACGCGGCCCTGTTCGACACCGTGTATGCGGTGGCGATGGAACTGTGTCCAGCGCTCGGTCTGTCGATCCCGGTCGGCAAGGATTCCCTTTCGATGAAGACGGTGTGGCGCGATCCTGCTGCCGGGGATGCGGCGCGTGCCGTCACCTCGCCGGTATCGCTCGTGGTGTCTGCGTTCGCGCCGGTGCACGACGTGCGCGGCGCATCGACGCCCGAACTGCGCACCGACGCCGGGGAGAGCCGGCTGCTGCTCGTCGACCTCGGGCGGGGACGCGCCCGGCTCGGCGGCTCGGCCCTGGCGCAGGTGCATTCGCTGTTCGGCGACGAGGTCCCCGACCTCGATCGGGCGCAGGACCTGGCCGGTTTCTTCGATGCCATCCAGGCGCTGCGCAGGCAGGCGCTGCTGCTGGCCTACCATGACCGCTCCGATGGCGGCCTGCTGGCGACGGTCGCAGAGATGATGTTCGCCGGCGGTGTCGGTGTCGACCTGGATCCCGGGGCGATGCTGCCCGGGACGACCACGGCAGCGGTCATGGCCTGGCTGTTCAACGAGGAACTCGGTGCAGTGCTGCAGGTGAGGGCCGCCGACCTCGCCCGGGCCGTCGCGGTTTTCGAAGCGCACGGCCTCGGCGGCTGCGTCTTCCCGATCGGCCAGCCCAACGCCGGCGACCGGCTGCGCCTGTGCGCCGGCGGGCAGGTGCTGCTCGATGAACCGCGCATGGCGCTGCGCCAGTCCTGGTCGGAGACCAGCTGGCTGCTCGCGCGCCTGCGCGACAATCCCGAGTGCGCCGATGCCGCCCATGCGAGCGCCTGCGACGCGGCCGAGCCGGGCCTGCATGCGCATCTCTCATTCGACCCGCAGGACACGCTGGCGGCGCCCTGGGTCAATGCCGGGGTCAGGCCAAGGGTGGCGATCCTGCGCGAGCAGGGCGTCAACGGCCAGAACGAGATGGCCGCGGCGTTCGATCGTGCCGGCTTCACCGCGGTCGATGTGCACATGAGCGACATCCTCGAAGGTCGCGTTGCACTCGATGCCTTTTCCGGCATCGCGGCCTGTGGCGGGTTCTCGTACGGCGATGTGCTTGGTGCGGGCGAGGGCTGGGCGAAGTCGATCCGCTTCAACGCCCGGGCCTTCGATGCGTTCAGCGCCTTCTTCGCGCGTGCCGACAGCTTCGGGCTGGGCGTGTGCAACGGCTGCCAGATGATGAGCGGCCTGGCCGACCTGATTCCCGGCGCGGCGCACTGGCCACGATTCGTGCGCAACCGGTCGGAGCAGTTCGAAGCGCGGCTGGTGATGGTCGAAGTGATGGCCACGCGGTCGCTGTTCTTCGAGGCGATGGCGGGGAGCCGCCTGCCAGTGGTGGTTTCCCATGGCGAGGGGTTTCCGCTGTTCTCCTCGCCGGCATCGATGAAAGCGGCAGAGCCGCTGGTCACGCTGCGTTATGTCGACCCTGCGGGTGCGCCGACCGAGCGTTACCCGCACAATCCCAACGGGGCGCCCGGCGGCATCACCGGGCTTGCCAGCGAAGACGGCCGCTTCAGCATCCTCATGCCGCATCCGGAGCGCGTCTTCCGCACGGTGCAGTTGTCGTGGCATCCGCGGGCGTGGGGCGAGGACAGCCCGTGGCTCAGGATGTTCCGCAACGCCCGGCGCAGGGTCGGCTGAGCGACCCGGGTCGCTCAGGTGCGCGCGGCCACCGGATCGAGCCGGGTACGCAGCCTCTGTGCTGCTACTCGATCTTCGCCTTGGCCCGCACTTCGCCGATCGCCTTTTCGATCGCCTGCTGCTGGAAGCGCTGCTGCAACTGCTGCTTGACCTCGTCGTAGGGCGGGGCGGCCAGCGGCCGCTCATCGTCGAGGCGGATGATGTGCCAGCCGAACTGCGACTGTACCGGCGCGGGCGCGGTCTGGCCCTTTTTCAGCTTGACCATCGCGTCGGCAAACGGCTTGACCAGGTTCGCGGGCGGCGTCCAGTCGAGTTCGCCGCCGCGGCCCTTGGAGCCCGCATCTTCGGACCGCTCGGCTGCGGCTTTCTCGAAGGTGGTCCGCTTGGCGGCGATCGCGGCCATGATCTCCTTCGCCTCGGCTTCGGTCTTGACCAGGATGTGGCGCACCCGGTATTCGCGCTCACCCAGCGCCGAACGGATCTTCTCGTACTCGGCCTTCATCGCGGCTTCGCTGATTGGATTCTTCGCGATGTAATCGGCAATGTAGGCCTGGGCCAGGATGTTCTGGCGCGCCAGTTCGAGCTGGACCAGTACGTCGGGGTTCTTGTCGAAGCCGCGCTTGGCCGCCTCCTGGCTCACCGCTTCCATGCTCACCAGTTCGTCGCGCACCCGGGTGCGCATCTCGGGCGTGTCGGGCGCACCGCGCTGGGTCTGCTGCTTCATGAGCATGTCGATCCGGCTCTGCGGGACCGTGACACCGTTGACGCGCGCGACGGTACCCGGGGTGCCCGGTCCCTTGGGGGCCTGGGCAAATGCGCTGGTGCTGATCATCAGCCCTGCCGCGGCGAATACCGCGAGCGAGACCGTACGTTGCAGGGCGAGGCGTTTCATGCGATTGCTCCCTTGGATGAATGGTTGTCCTGCCTTTCCATGTCAGGCGGCGCCGGGTTCGCCCGGTGCCCGGGCCTGGATCGCCAGCGCATGGATGCGTCCGCGCATCAGGTCGCCGAGCGCGGCGTAGACCATCCGATGGCGGGCGACCGTGGCGTGTCCGGCAAAGGCCGCGCTGGTCAGCGCAAGACGGAAGTGCCCGCCGCCGGACGCCGCGCCGGCATGCCCGGCATGCAGCGCGCTCTCGTCGTCGATTTCGATCGATGACGGGGCGAGGACGCCAAGGCGGATACGCATCTCGTCGGCCAGGCTCGCGGGATTCATGGCGATTTCCCGTCGGTATCGTCTGCGGCCTCGGCGTAGCGCGACAGGACCAGCGCCTGCGCGAACACGAACACGAGCATCAGCGCCGTGACCCCGAACAGTTTGAAATTCACCCACGCATCGGTGGAGAAGTTCCGCGCGACCAGGATATTCACCACAGCGAGCATTGCGAAGAATCCTGCCCATGCGTAGTTCAGCCCGCGCCACACTCCGTCAGGCAGGGTGATCTGCCGGCCCATCAGCGCGCGTATCGGGTTGCGCCCGAAGCAGGCCTGGGCGACGACCAGCCCGACCGTGAACATCAGGTACAGCACGGTCGGCTTCCACTTGATGAACGTTTCGTCATTCAGCAGCAGGGTCGCGCCGCCGAACACGACGATCACGCCCAGGCTCAGCCAGAGCGCTGGCTCGACCGTACGACCGCGCAGCCTGAGCCACCCGATCTGCACGAAGGTGGCCGCAATGGCGACCGCCGTGGCGGTATAGAGGCCGGCCAGCTTGTAGGCCGCGAAGAAAAGAATGACCGGGAACAGATCGAACAACCACTTCATGGCTTGGATTTTCTAGGCTGAGGCACGGGATGTCCACTTCGCATTGCGCGACTGCACCATCGTGCGCGCATCTGGCGAGAAGCCCAGCCCGGCTACCTGGTGCGCTGCCTGCTGGAAGAACGCCGGGCATTCCGAAGGCAGGTGGGCTTCCAGCCGGCGATATGCGCGCTCCATCTTGTGCATGTCGCGTGACCGGGTCGAGATGACGGCTGCGTTGATCAGCAGCTGGCGCCAGGGGCGCAGCGGGTCCGTCGAGGTGTGGTCGGCCTGCAGCCGGGTCGCCACATTGGCGATCACCGCCTCGTAGGCGTCCGACAGCGCGATGCATGCATCGAGGCTACCCGCGATGTTCGCGCGGTTGGCGAGTGCCGCGACGATCGGGCCGATCTGGCGTAGCTGGCCGCGGTGGCGCATGCACCACTGGGCGGCTTCGAGCGAGATGTCGATCACGGCGATGCGCGCATTGCGCAGCTCGAGGCGGTCGGCCCAATTGCCCAGGTCGAGAAGGCATTCGAAGATCTGGTCTGCGATGCCGCTCACGTCTTCGGCCAGCACTTCGGCGGTCGGCCCGTACTCGCGGTCGATCCGTTCGCAGTCGTCGACGAACACATCGATCGCATCGACCAGCATGGCTGGCGTGACCGCCCTGCCAGGCGGGATGCCCGCACGATCGAACGCTGCGATGATCTCCCGTGCTGCGGCCTTGAGGCGTACCCGCATCATTCCGACCCGGTCTTGTCCAACTTCAGTGCCGCCGAATTCATGCAGTAGCGCAGGCCGGTCGGTGCTGGTCCGTCCTCGAACACATGGCCCAGGTGGGCGTCGCAGCGCGCGCACAGCACCTCCGTACGGCGGCTGAACCAGCTGTTGTCGTCCGTGGTGGCGACCGCATCGGGTGCCAGCGGCCGCCAGAAACTCGGCCAGCCAGTGCCTGAGTCGTACTTGGTCGATGCGTCGAACAGCGGGTTGCCGCAGCAGATGCAGCGGTAGGTGCCGGCATCCTTCACATCCCAGTAGGCGCCGGTGAACGCGCGCTCGGTGCCGTGCCTGCGCGTGACCTCGTACTGCTCGGCACTCAACTGGGCGCGCCACTCGTCATCGGTCTTCTGGATTTTGTCTGTCATCATCGCGATCTGGCGTATGAGCAACGAAGCAACGAAGCAAATCGAACGGTCGGAGCAACTCGAACGTCCGAATCGAATGGCCTGCCCCGGTGAAGCGAAAAGGAATGATACGGTGACCCTTGCCTACTGGATGATCCTTGCGTGTGCGATGTTGCCCTATC
>CAMDXD010000313.1 GCA_945877995.1 Bordetella parapertussis | reverse complement strand
CCTCTGGCCTGTACACGTCGGCCAGCGAAGTCGTGCGCGAGGCGTTGCGCCTTATGGACGAGCAGGATCGGCTCCGCGAGGCAAAGCTCGAACAGTTGCGCAGCGACATTCGTCAGGGGTTAGCCAGCGGTCCGGGCGAAACCTGGGATGCCGATTCGCTGAAGAGAACGGCGCGCACGCGACGCGTTTCCAGGCCCACGGCCGCTTGAATGCCGCGGGTCACGAGGCGGCCCCTCGCCGAGGCGGATGTCCTCGAAATCTGGGACTACATTGCCGATGACGGTATCGCCGCGGCAGATCGCTGGGTAGATCGCCTCGACAAGCAGTTCCAGGTACTCGCAATGCAGCCGATGATGGGTCGTGCCCGCGACGAACTGGCGCCAGGCGTACGCAGTTTTCCGTTCGGGCGGTACGTTGTCTTCTACTTGCCGCTCGATGGCGGGATCGATGTCGTCCGTGTGTTGCATGGTGCGCGAGACATTGACGCAGCCTTCAATCCAGACAAGTAGGCATAGGCCAGGGGCGACGACGCCTGGCCACACGGCCCGACCCGTCACTCCGGCTCGATCGCCGCCTCCTTCACCATCCTCGCCCAGCGCTGCGTCTCGCTGCGCACGTACGCGGCGAACTCGGTCGGGTTCATCGGCTCGACGCTGAAACTGAGCGAGTTGAGCGACTTGCGCACGCCCTCGTCGGCCAGCGCCTTCGACGACAGCGCCCACAACTGGTCGATGATCGGCTTCGGCACGCCAGACGGTGCGGCGAGCCCGGCCCAGACCGTCACGTCGTAACCGGGTACTACTTCGCCGATCGCCGGCACCTCGGGCAGTGCCGGGCTGCGCTTCGCGGTGGTGACGCCGAGCGCGCGCATCTTGCCGGCGCGCACCAGCTGCAGCCCGGCGGAGAAGTCTGAGAAGGTGGAGTCGATCTGACCGCCGATCACGTCGGTCACCGCCTGCGGCGTGCCCTTGTACGAGACTTCGAGCAGCTCTGCACCGCCGAGCGAACGCATCATGCCGATCGACACCCGCATGCCGGCGGAGGCCTGCCCTGCTGTGAGCTTGCCCTGGCGCGCCTTCGCCAGCGTGATGAACTCGCGCAGGTCCTTCGCCGGCAGGTCGTTGCGCACGGCGAGGATCAGCCCGGTGGTGATGAACCGCGCCACCGGCGTGAAGTCTTTCTGTATGTCGAACGGCAGCTTGCGGTAGAGGCTCACGTTGCCGGCGAACGTCGTGTTGTTCGCGCTGACCAGCGTATAGCCATCCGGCGTCGCACGCGCCGCGACCTCGACGCCGATGTTGCCGTTGGCCCCCGGGCGATTGTCCATGATGAACGGCTGGCCCGATGCCTGCGCCATGTGCTGGGTGACGAAGCGCATGATCTGGTCCGGCGCGCTGCCCGGCGGGAACGGCACGATCACGCGTACCGGGCGCGAGGGATACGACTGGGCCAGCACGCTGCCGGCCGTGGTGCAGGCCGCAGCGCCGGCTATCGCCAGCAGGGACACTGCTGCTGCCGTCGATCCACGCATCGTGCTGCTCTTCCTTGCTGCCATTTCAATCTCCTCCGTTCCGCGCATGCGGTATCACCGGCAGCAGCACGTACGGCTGTTTGCCCGGTTCGAAATGCAAGGTGTTGCTTCCGCCAAACATCTCCGGCGGACGGTCCTGTGGATGGTCGTGCAGGAAGGGCCCGACACCGGTCAGCGTGTAGTGCACGCCGGGGATGCTCAGCGGCGGACCCGGATAGGCGTAGTCGCAACCCCGCACCGACAGTGCAAGCCGATACCCGGCCGGCACCACGATGCAGGTCGGCCAGATCTCGACATCGAGGTCCACCGGCACGCCGGGCAGCAGCGGCTGCGCCTCGTCGTGCATGTGCCATGGGCGGTACGGCAGCGAGCGCGCGGGATCCAGCTTGCGATGCGATGCGCGCAGCCAGCCCAGGCCCACCGGGGTCCTCGGATCGTTCGATCCCTGGAACGCGACCTCGGTGCCGTCCGGTGCGAATACGCGCAACACCAGGAACACGTCTGCGTCGGTGCTGTCGGAACTGACCCGCAGCTTCGCGGCCACCGGCCCGGTGATCTCCATCGGCGCCTCAAGCGGCGGCGTGCTGAACAGCAGGCCATCGCCCCCGGTCTGGTAGGCGAGTGTCGCCGCCACGCCGGGTTCACCAGGACCGAACGCCATCGTTGCAGGATCGAGGTAGTACTTGGTCCACTGCGTACGCGCGATCGGCCATTCGCCTTCCGCCCGATCTTCGAACCGGTCGGGATGGCGCACCTGCAGCAGCACCCGCGGCTGCGTGTCCCATCCGGTATCCTCGCCCTTCAGGAAATGCCCGAAGAAGCGCTTCTGCATCAGCTCGCAGCGCGTGGTGTGGAAGCTTTCCCAGTGCGCGCCGCCATGCGCTTCAAGCCACTTCTGCTTCGCCGGGGCACGGACAAAGGCTTCGAAGTTGCCTCTGGTATGCAGCCCCTGCCCGCCCCAGTTGGCCGCGGTGAGGAACGGCACCTCGACCTGGGACAGGTCGGGCGAGCGCTCGCGGTGCGCCGCGTCGTCGAACGGATGGTCGAGGATCCACTGGTTGAAGTCGATCCGGTTGCGCGCCAGTTCGTCGTCCGGCAACGTCCCTGGCCCGGCGATGAGTTCACCGGTAGCCCGGCTGCGGAAGCCGCGCTCGCCATAGCCGTGCTGCGACCGATGCACCGCGCGCGGGAACCAGTTGGTGAGGAAGCGCGAGAAGATGCCGCCATGGCGCGTCGCCTCGCGATAGAAGTCGGACGAACCTTCCCAGGTGACGATCGCCGTGAGGTGCGGCGGTTTCAGGCAGGCCACCTGCCAGGCGTTCATCGCGTAGTACGAGATGCCGTTCAGCCCGACCTTGCCGCTGCTCCACGGCTGCACGCCGGCCCACTCGATGCAATCGTGGAAGTCGCGCGTCTCGCGCGGCGACCACGGATCGACCGCGCCCGGCGAGCGCCCGGTGCCGCGGCCATCGACCCGCACCACCGCATAGCCGTCCGGCACCCATTTCTCAGGGTCGACCAGCTCCCAGGTCTGGTAGCGGTTGGTCGAGCCCTCCGCCACGTCCGGGTGCAGGGCGATCAGCCGCTCCCACGCTGCCTTGTTGCCGTCCTGGAAGGCCAGTCCCTTGCCGTACGGGCCATAGGACAGGATCACCGGATACCGGCCCTCGCCCGGCGGCAGGAACACATCGGCGCGCAGCACGATGCCGTCGTCCATCGGGATCGGTGCATCCCACAGGATGCGCATCCCGTCGCGTTGTTCGGTCTTCTCCACGTGTCCCCCCCCGCCCGCGGTGCGGCCCCTTCCGTTCTTCTACTGCGCCCAGGCCGCGCACACTTCAGCGATCGACGGCGTCACGCCGAAGAAGCGCCGGATGTTGCGCATCGTCTGTGCATGGTCTTCCGGAACGTAGGCGGCACAGCCGTCCTCTGCCATAACGACATAGTAGTCGTGCACGAACGCCGCACGCGCGGTCGTCTCGACGCAGACGTTGGTCACCACGCCGGTCAGCACGACCGTGCGGATGCCGTGCGAGCGCAGCACGAGGTCGAGGTTGGTGCCCTGGAACGCGTCGTAGCGGTTCTTCACCACCACGATGTCGCCGTCGACCGGCCGGATGTCCTCGTACCAGTCGCCCGCCCACGAGTCCTTCGTGCACACAGGAATGGTGGTGAAGCCGCCCTTGCGTTCGCGCACCGCCTGCTCCAACCACGGGTCGGACAGGTACGCATTACCGCTCGACGTGTATTCGCAGCGCACGAAGATGCACAGCACGCCGGCCTCGCGCGCCGCCGACAGCAGCGGCGGCAGGCGTGCCGCCATGCGCTGCGCCTCGGAGATGTCGCGGCCGTCCTTCGACACCATGCCACCGCTCGCGCAGAAATCGTTCTGCATGTCGATCACCACCAGTGCGGTGTGCGCCGGCCCGACCTTCTGCGCGAGCGTCACCAGCAGCGGGCGGTGTGCGAGCCGCTGGGCGGCTTCAAGGTCCTGTTCGATGCTCAACGATGGCTCCGGGGGGGCTGCGGGCTTCAGAGGTCTTCCGGCACGGCCACTGCCGCAGCCTTCGAATCGTGCGCGGCAATCTCGCGCGAGGGCTTTCCGCCACGCGAATCGCGGCCAGTCGGCGTCCAGGTGCAGACCCGCGCATCGTCGACCCAGACCGTGCGGTACTCGGCGGGCACGAAGAACTCGATGAAGGTCTTGCCCACCGCGCCAGTCGATGTGTAGTGGCGCTCGCCGTCCGGGTGGTAGACCAGGTCGCCGGCCCGGTACGCATGCGGCACCTCGTCCGAGTAGCCGGTCGACTCGCCGGCGATCACGTACATGAAATGCTCGGCGCCCTCATGGTGGTGGTTCGATCCATCGGTATGGGGTGGGTAGACGATGATTTCGGCCTTGAGCGCCTTGTTGCCAGTGAGCTTCGGCGTCGCGACGTAGATCCGCCTGCGGGCGTCGTGCCTGGAATCGAGCACCGGCTCATGCGCCCAGTCGACGATGCGCAGCTCGGGCGGGTGGGCAGCGATGGCCGTATCGAGCCTGGATGCGTCCGGCACTTCGGCAAGCAGCAGGCGCCCGCCCGCCGGACCGGCAGTGAGCGATCCGCAGCAGCCGATCGGCAGCACGACGGCATGCGCTTCATGCAGCGCGTGCGCCACGCCGTCGACCACGAGCTCGAGTTCGCCGCCAAGCATCAGGAACCAGCCGAGGCTGTCCGGGTCCATCGCAAGATCCAGCCGACCGCCGGCGTCGAAATCGATCCGGTTGGCCAGCACGCGCGTGCCGGGGACCGTCGCGCGGTCGAGCATCGGGCGCCGGCGCACACCGCGTCCGATGACCGTTGCCTCGACCTCGTCTTCATGGACGATGCAGACCATGGTTGTCCTCCCTGTGTGCCATCCGGCTCTGCGGCCGGTACGGCGTGTCAGCGCGGCCGGACGGCCGTCACGTCGATCTCGATGCGGGCGCCGGGCTGGTTCAGGCAGTGCACGCAGATCGTGGTGCTGGCTGGCTTCCAGTCGCCGAGGTACTCGCGCACGGTATTCGAAGCACCTTCCTGGTCGCGCATGTCGGTCAGGT
>CAMDXD010000312.1 GCA_945877995.1 Bordetella parapertussis | reverse complement strand
TGGTACCGGAGGTCGTGCGCGTAGCCCTGCCGGGCAACACGACGATGGCCACCGAGGTGTTTCGCCCGCCGGGAGACGGTCCGTTTCCGGTGCTGGTGTTTTCGCACGGCCGCGCAGGCTCCGATGCCGAGCGCCGCGCGCTCGTCAGTCCCGTGCTGCACGGCCATGCGCGATACTGGATGCGACGCGGCTATGCAGTGGTCGCGCCGATCCGTCCTGGGTACGGGGTTACCGGCGGGCCGGACCGCGAAGATTCCGGCGCCCGCTACAACGAATGGGGCGAGTGCATGTCGCGCCCGGAGCCGCGGCGTACGGCCGGGCCTGCGGCCGAGGCGATCGCATCTGCCGTGGCCTGGGTTCGTGAGCAACCATGGGCGCGCGCCGATCGAATCCTGCTCTCGGGCCAGTCGGTGGGTGGCCTCGCGACGATCGCGGCCTGCTCGGCAAACCTGCCCGGCGTGATCGGCTGCATCAACTTTTCAGGCGGTTCCGGCGGCTCCCCCACATCGAAGGGGCGGATGTGCGAGCCACAGCGGATAGAGTCGCTGATGTCCGAATGGGGCCGCACCAACCGCCTGCCCAGCCTCTGGCTGTACGCGCCCAACGACCTCTTCTGGGGACCGGACGCCCCGCAGCGCTGGCATGCGGCCTTTGCCGCGGGCGGCAGCCCGGCACGTTTCGTCGGCACCGAGTCCGTGCCCGCCCCGGACGGCCACAGCCTGCTGCGCGTCGGTGGACGGCTATGGTCAGTTCCGCTGCAGGCATGGCTCGGCGAACACGGTTTCTGAGGAAGCCGCGTCCGGTTCAGCGGCGCCGTACGCGGATCACGCCCTTGACCTCGCCGATCGCCGCCAGCAGCCGCTGTACCTGCGCGACATCCAGCACCTCGACGGTGAACATCATGTGCGCGGTGTCGCTGCGCGACGCAGTCTGGGTCGCGGTGACGTTCACCTTCTCGCGCGACAGCAGCTCGGAGATGTCGCGCAGCAGCCCCTGCCGGTCATGGGCGAGCACTTCCAGGTCGACCGCGAAGCGCTCGCCATCCGGACGGCCCCAGCCGGACTCGATCATTCGTTCCTGGGGCATGCGGCTCACGTTCGGGCAGTCGCGCCGGTGCACGGTGACGCCCCTGCCGCGCGAGACGAACCCGATGATCGGATCGGGTGGTGCCGGCTTGCAGCACTTCGCCAGCACGGTGAGCAGCTTGTCGACCCCGACCACCAGGATGCCGCGTGCGCTGCTGCCGGCCTCGGACCGGCGCGCGATCGGTACCACGTCGGGCGCCTCGTACGGCTGACCGGCGTCGAGCGCCGGCTCGCGCAGCGCCACCTGCAACTGGCGCTGGTTGATCTCGCCGCGCGCGATGGCTGCGAACGTATCTTCGAGCTTTCCCAGGCCGAGGCGGCCCGGCAACTGCTCGAGGTTGTAGGAGCCGATGCCCAGCCGCTGCAGTTCGCGCTCGACGAGGGCCCGGCCCTGCGAGATGCTGGCCGCGAGGTTCTGGGCATTGAACCACTGCCGCACCTTGTTGCGCGCCCGCGAGCTGCGGGTGAAGCCGAGCTGCGGGTTGAGCCAGTCGCGCGACGGGCCGCCCTCGCGCGTGGTGATGATCTCGACCGTCTGGCCATTGGCCAGCGCGAAGCTGAGCGGTACGATCGCACCGTCGACCTTCGCGCCGCGGCAGCGGTGGCCGATCTCGGTATGCAGTGCATAGGCGAAGTCGACCGGCGTGCTGCCGGCCGGCAGGTCGACCACCCTTCCCTGCGGGGACAACGCATAGACGACGTCGCTGAACAGCTCGGTCTTGAAGCGCTCGCCGAGCGATTCGGCAGGTTCGTCGGTTGCCGGGGCTGCATCGACGGCCTGGCCCATCGCTTGCCCACCCTGCTGCGCGATGGTGTCGCGCCAGTCGAGCACGCGCCGCAGCCATGCGATGCGCTGGTCGTAGGCGCTGCCGGCGGCCTTGCTGCCGGCCTCCTTGTAGGCCCAGTGCGCGGCCACGCCCAGCTCGGCATGCTGGTGCATGGCTTGGGTGCGGATCTGGACCTCGACCGCCCGGTCGCCGGGACCGATGACGGCGGTGTGCAGCGACCGGTAGTCGTTGCCCTTGGGCTTGGCGATGTAGTCGTCGAATTCCTTCGGCACCGGCGTCCAGCGGTTGTGCACCAGCCCGAGCGCGGCGTAACAGTCTTTCAACTCGTCGACCAGCACGCGCACGCCGAACACATCGTACAGTTCGCCGAACTCGACACCCTTGCGGCCCATCTTGCGCCAGATACTGTAGATGTGCTTCGGCCTGCCGGTCACCTGGGCGGCGATGCCGGCAGCCGCGAGATCCGCGCGCAGGATGCGCATCACCTCATCGATCATCTGCTGGCGCGCCACGCGCTTCTCGTCGAGCAGCTTCGCGATGTGCTTGTAGGTGACCGGATCCGACAACCGGAAGGCGAGGTCTTCCAACTCCCACTTGAGCTGCCAGATACCCAGCCGGTTGGCCAGCGGCGCGAACAGGTCGAGCGTCACCCGAGCATGGCGCTGGCGCAGTGCCTCGTCGGGATGCCGGATGAGCGCGCGCAGGGTCACCAGTTCCTGGGCCAGCTTGATCAGCACGGTACGGATGTCCTGCACCATCGCCAGTAGCATCTTGCGCAGCGACTCCTGCTGGGCGGGCGTAGTGCCGGCCTCGCCCACCTCGGACAGGGTCTGGATCGAATCGAGGCGGGCCGTTCCGTCGACCAGTGCCGCCACCTCGGCGCCGGCACGCTGGCGCAGCGCCTCGCGCGCGTTGCCGGCGTCGAGCGGCAGCCAGGCAAGCAGCGCCGCCATGCGGCTCGCCGGATCGGCGCCGATCGTGGCAAGCACCTGGGCGACATCGAGCGCGGCCGCCGACCTGAGCGTGCCGACCGGCAGCCGCAGGTCGCCATAGCGCAACCCGGCCCAGGCCAGCGCCGCCTCGATCTGCGCGCCAGGGATCGCAGCCAGACGGCCCTGCTCGCGCAGCAGGGCCGCGGCGTGCAGCGCCCAGTCGTCGGTCGTCGATTGGGGTGGCGGTGTCAGTTCGTCGGTGCCCATGCTGCGATTATCCCACCGGCCCTGCCGTGACTCCGGCCTGAAAGCGCCCGCGCACCGCTTCGGCCAGCCGGGTGAGCGTCAACGGCGCCGAGCCCTCGGCCTTGTTGTTCGCGATGACGTACACGGACTCGCCCGCGCCCAGGGTCTCGAAGGCCAGCGCCGCCAGCGCCGTCCGCGCCACTGGGTCTTCGTCGACCAGGCGGTCGAACGGTTCATAGCGCGCCTTTGCCTCGTCATAGCCGAACCCGGAATGCAGGTTCCAGCGCACGACCAGCGCGCCGGGCCCGACCCGCCGGGCTCGTTGCGCCTGCTCCTGCACCGATGGCATACGGGCATGCACGCCGATGCAGTAGCGGACGCGATGCCCGGCGAGGGCGGCGAAAAACGCCGGCTCGAGCACCTCCGGATCGCGCACCTCGACCGCCAGCAGCGCATCGGGCTCTTCAGCGCGCACCGCGCCGAGGAACCCGTCGAGGGCATCGGCGAAGCGCTGTGGCACGCGCGTCCATGCCCGGCCCAGTGGAGAGAACTGGAACACCAGCGGGCCCGCCTTCCGGCCAAGGCCCTCGAGTGCGGGCCGAACGAACTGGTCGATGGCCACGCGCTCGTCCAGGAACTGATCGTTGGTCGCCGGCAATGCACCTTCGCTGCGCACGACGGCACTGGTGCAGGCCGACGGCGCCTTGACCAGGAAGCGGAAATGGTCCGGCACCTGCGCAGCATGGCGCGCGAACGCTGCTGCCGGCAGCGGCGAATAAAAGGTGCGGTCGATGCCCACCGCACGCAGCACGGGATGGCGCGCATACGCGACAAGTCCGTCGCGCGACAGCCTGGACGGGTCTGCGCTGCGGTCGTAGACCAGGCCGGCCCAGCCCGGGAACGACCAGGACGAGGTGCCGAGGTAGAGCGCTGGCGGCAGCGAGCCGCCAAGTTCGATCAATGCCGGCGATGCCGGTGCCGGGCCGAGACCGCCGGCCGGGCGCGCGGTGCGCAGCCCGGTGCTGCCCCCCTCAGCTGCGGCCGGGACCGGCTGACCGAACAGATCCAGTTGCGACACTCCGGAAGTCATTGCGGAAGAATACGGTGAAATCCGCGCATCCATCAGGACCGGAGGCGTGCGCGCGATCCGCTTGACCCTTAATATCGCGGTGGTGCCGAAGATGTCGGTCTGGGAGCGGCCCGGCGACTGGGTGATCGTGCTGCTGGTGTCCGGCAACCTCGCGATCACGCAAAAGGTGGTCAGCCTGCTCAACGAACGGCTACAGGCGACCAGCCAGCCGAACCTCTGGAACGCGACCAGCCTGTTCAATTTCGCGTAGCTGGTGGGCGACACGGTGCGCGAAGTGCACCGCCTCGACAGCGAGGCGCTGCGCAGCTTCGGCTACGAGTTCGTGCTGTCGCTGATCCTCGGCGGCCAGATCGCCGGCGAGGAACCGCGCCTGTTCAATATCTATGCCGCCGGCAACTTCGTCGAATCCACGCGCGAGACGCCCTACTTCCAGATCGGCGAGGTGAAGTACGGCAAGCCCATGCTCGACCGGGTGGTGACCGCAGAGACCCCGCTCGGCAAGGCCGCCAAGTGCGCGCTGATCTCGTTCGCCTCGGCCCTGCGCAGCAACGTCACCGTCGGCATGCCGATCGACCTGCTGATCTACCGGCACGACAGCCTGAAGGTGGACTTCCGGCGCCGCTAGCCGCCGAACGATGCCTACTTCGAGGGACTGAGCTCGGTATTCAACGAGGGCATCATCCGCGTGTTCGACGGGCTGCCGGATCCGGCCTGACGCCCTTCCGGCGCATCGATCTGACGGGCGTCGAGGTCACTCCGGCCGCGGACCATCGGTGCGCACCCGCCAGAGCATCCACCCGCCCCACGCCACCGCCAGCAGCATGATCGCCCCCCCGGCATACTTCGCCAGGCTGCCGATCAACAGGTCGTACGGGGCGAGCCCCAGCGTGTGCAGCAGGTACTGCCAGTCGTGCCCATCGCGCTCGGCACCGGTGCCACCGCCGAGCAGCTGCAGGTCGAGCTTGCGCGCGTCG
>CAMDXD010000311.1 GCA_945877995.1 Bordetella parapertussis | reverse complement strand
ACGGCATCGTCCGCTACTCGAACGTACACGTTTCGGTGAGTTCGTTCGTGCAGACCGACGACCTGGAGATCTTCGAGCGTGTATTCGAAGGGTTGCAGGCCAAGTCGCCACCCTGGGTGCTGCTGGCCAGGGGGCTCGACGGGGAATGGCCGGGCCCGTACCCGGATGAACGCGTGGGCAAGGCGACCTGGGAGACCGGCATGCGGGCGCAGTTCCGCTACTGGAAACAGATGATGACCACGGCCTGAGGACGCGCGAACCATGTCGACGATAGCCCTGCCGCCCGACGAACTGAATCGCCCACCGGCGCCGCCTGCACCGACGCTCGCCCCACCGGAACTGCAGGCGTTCCTGATCCTGGAGGCCGAACTGCTGGATTCGCGACGGCTCGAGGAATGGCTGTCGCTCTACACCAGCGACTGCATGTACTGGGTACCCGCCGAACCCGGGCAAACCGATCCCGACGCACGGATCTCACTCTGCTACGACGACCGCTCGATCCTCGAGGACCGCATCTGGCGGCTGCACCATCCGAAGATGTTCTCGCAGAATCCTGCAGCGCGGCAGGTGCGTCTGGTCTCGAACTTCACGATGGGCGCACCGCGGCCGGACGACATGCTCGAAGTGCATTCGAAGTTCGTGATGGTCGAGCACCGCGGGACCTTGACCCGGTTTTTCGGGGGCCGCTACGAGCATGTGCTGCGCGCTACCGATGAAGGCCTCAGGATCGCGCGCAAGACCGTGCGGCTGCCGAACTGCGATGCCCCGCTCGCCAACATTGGCGTACCGCTCTGATAGCACGGCAGCACGCGTCCCTCACTTCCCGCCGACGCGGCCGTCGTCCGGAACGCCGACTACAATGCTCAATTGAACGAGGAGCCGCACGATGACGAAGGTCTGGTACGAGAACCCGCACGGCACCGCCCCTGCACAGGGGCTCTACTCGCACGTGGGGCTGGCCCAGGGCGGCACGCTCGCCTGCATCGCTGGGCAGCTGTCGGTGGCGGCGGACGGCAGCATCCATGGAAAGGGC
Organism: Bordetella parapertussis; assembly: GCA_945877995.1. Classification (GTDB taxonomy): domain Bacteria; phylum Pseudomonadota; class Gammaproteobacteria; order Burkholderiales; family CAIKXV01; genus CAIKXV01. Next base: position 4,094 of record CAMDXD010000311.1, on the reverse strand, counting down.
GACTTCGACGCGCAGTTCCAGCAGGTCTTCCGCAACCTGGGCGATGTGCTCAAGGGGCTTGGAGCGGACTACCGGCGGGTGATGAAGTTCACGACCTACCTCGTGCACAGCCAGGACATCGAGCGCTTCATGGTCCTGCGCAGGGAACTGTTCCCGACCCTGTTCCCGGACGGCATCTACCCGCCCAACACGCTGCTGGTGGTGGACCGGCTGGTGAAGGAGGACTTCCTGATCGAGGTCGAGGCCATCGCGACCGTCGACCGCTGAATCAGCACTGACGATGTACCGGACTGGACCCACTCCATGCGCAAGCTACTGCTGTTCCTCCTGCCGTGCTTGATCGCCACGCACGCCTTCGCCCAGCAGCCCTGGCCGAACCGCCCGATGCGGCTGGTCATCCCGTTTGCCCCCGGCGGCGGCGCCGACATCGCGGGACGGCTGATCGCCCAGGAACTGGGCGAGGTGCTGAAGCAGCCGATGCTGGTCGAGAACCGCACCGGTGCTGGTGGCACGCTCGCCCTCGACAACGTCGCCAAGTCGCCCGCCGATGGCTACTCGATTGCGCTCGGCCATCTCGGCGGCATCGCGATCGCGCCGGCGCTGTTCAAGACGCTGCCGTTCGACCCGATGCGCGACCTGGTACCGGTCAGCCTCGCAGTCAACGGCCTGAGCGTGCTGGTGGTCACCCCCACGCTGCCGGTGAAGACCGTCGCCGACCTGATCGCACATGCGAAGGCGAACCCGGGCAAGCTCGCGTACGGTTCGGCCGGCACCGGCACCGACACCCACCTCGCCGGCGAGCTGTTCAGTTCGATGACCGGCACGACGATGACCCACATCGCTTACAAGGGTGGTGCGCCGGCGATGCTCGACCTGGTGGCTGGCCGCACGCAGCTGAGCTTCTCCTCCGTCGCGACCGCGATCAGCTACATCCAGGCCGGCAAGCTGCGCGCCGTAGCACTGACCGGCACCCGACGCTTCGAGGGGCTGCCCGGCGTGCCGACCATCGCCGAATCGGGCGTGCCGGGCTACGAGATCAACAACTGGTACGGGCTGTTCGTGCCGACGGGCACGCCGCAGGAGATCGTCACGCGGCTGAACGCGGTGACCGTCAAGGCGGTGCAGAACCCCGACCTGCGTGCGCGGCTGACCGCGGCCGGTCTGGAGCCGGTGTGGAACACCCAGTCGGAGTTCGCGGCCTACGTGAAGAGCGAGACGGCGAAGTGGGGAAAGATCGTGAAGGAGTCGGGCGCTACCGCGAACTGAGGGCGGGCTGCCTTCTTGCATCTTGCCTCTGGCCTTGTCAGTCAATAACGAAGGACATCCCATGACCCGCTCCGTCGCCACCCTGCTCGCCACCGTCCTCCTCCTGCCCGCCGCCACCGCGCTCGCCCAGGACTGGCCCCAGCGCCCGGTGCGCATCATCGCGCCCTTCGGCGTCGGCGGCACCGCGGACATCGTGTCGCGCTTCGTCGCCGACCATCTCTCGGCCACCTTCAAGCAGCAGTTCATCGTCGAGAACCGCACCGGCGCCGGCGGGGCGATCGGTGCACAGGCGATCGCGAAGGCCGAGCCGGACGGCTACACGCTGGGCGTGACCAACCTCACCACGATGTCGCTGGTGCCGGTCATCGCGCCGAAGACGCCGTACAACCCGATCAAGGACTTCACCCACATCGCCTACATCGCCGGCGCGCCGGTGATGCTGGCGGTGCATCCGAGCACGAAGGTGAAGACGGTCGCGGAGTTCGTCGAGTACGCGAAGGCGGGCGGCAAGCCGCTGACCTTCGCCTCGGCCGGCGTGGGATCCGACGGCCATGTGATGGGCGAGGCGATCGGTGGTGCGCTGAAGATCGGCGTATCGCACGTGCCCTACCGCAGCACGGTGCAAGGGCTGACCGACGCGGCCGGCGGCCACGTGGTGTTCTCGACGCTGACCTCCGCCTCGACCTCGACCTTCATCCGTGCCGGCACGCTGCATCCGCTGGCGGTGACCTCGCCGCAGCGCCTGACCGACTGGCCGGACGTGCCGACCTTCCGCGAACTGGGCCATCCGTCGCTGGTGAGTTCGACCTGGTATGCGCTCTCCGCGCCCGCCGGCTTCCCGCGGCCGGTCGCGGTGCGCCTGCATGCGGAACTCTCCACCTTCCTCGCCCGCCCGGACGTGCAAAAGCAGTTGAGCCGCTACGGCCTGCTGCCCGAGGCGATGAGCATGGAAGCGTTCAACAGGTTCGTCGCGAACGAGGGCGCGCGCTGGAAGCCGATGATCGAGGCGGCGAACCTGGCGGGGAAGGAGTAGCGGAGGCGGCAGCGAGGCCCGGGATCACGGAAGCTCGGGCGGGGCGCGCCACACCCCCGCATGCCGCACCTCCACCTCCCGCGCCGCCGCCAGCGTCATCGCCCCCACCTGCCCCAGCGCCGCCCGCGTCTCGTCGAGCAGCAGGTCCATCGCATGCAGCGGCCCGCGCGCGCCGAGCGCGCCGATGCTCCACAGGAAGGCCTTGCCGACCAGTACCGCATCGGCGCCGAGCGCCACCGCGCGCAGCACGTCGGAGCCGCTGCGCACGCCGGAATCCATCAGCACCGTCGCGCGGCCGCCGACCGCGCGGACGACCGCCGGCAATGCATCAATCGATGGCGGCAGCGCATCGACCTGCCGACCGCCGTGGTTCGACACCACGATGCCGTCGCAGCCTATCGCGATCGCCCGCTCGGCGTCGCGCGGATGCAGGATGCCCTTGGCCAGCAGCGGCCCCTTCCAGCGGTCGCGGAACAGGGCGACCTCGTCCCAGCTGAACGCGCCCGGGGTCTGCTTCCCCACGAACTCGGCCATCTGCGCCAGGCCAGCGTTCGGTGCGTACTTGCGGAAGCTCGCGAAGCGCGGAACGCCATGGCGGCGCATTGCCCAGGCCCATGACGGGGCACCGAGGATCTCGAACATCATGCGCAGGTCGACGCGGAACGGCGTGGTGACGCCGCTCTGAACCTCGCGCGGGCGCGTCGTGCGCACCGGCGTGTCCATCGTGAGCACCAGCGCATGCGCGCCGGCCGCCGCGGCGCGGCTCGCCATGTCGAGGCCGATGCGGTGGTTGTCCGGCGACAGGCGCGGCAGCTGGAACCAGAACACGTCCGGCGCGACCGCGCCGGCCTCCTCGATGGTCATGCCACCCACCGCGCTCAGCGTGTAGGGCAGGCGCGCGGCCTGTGCCGCGGCGGCCAGCATGCGGTCAGCACCCGGGAAGGCGATCGCCGGGCTGCCCATCGGGGCCACGCCGAGCGGACCGGCATAGGCGCGGCCGAAGAGCTGCGTGTCGACCGGCGGCAGCGCGGTGGACACCCCGCTGCGCGGCATGACCTCGACTGCGTCGAGCGCGCGCCAGTTGCGGTCGATGCCTCCGCCCTCGGCTGCACCACCGTCGAGGTACTCGAACGCGAAGCGCGGCAACCGCCGGCGGGCGGCATTGCGCATCATGGGCAGGGTGGGGAAGCGGCGGAAGAGTTCGGGGTCGCGCATGGATCCGGCCTGCGACGTCACTCGCCCAGCAGTTGGCGCAGCGAACCGCGCATTTGCGCGAGGTCTCCCGGCGACACCTGGAGGGCGTTGCGTACATCCTGCGGGATCGTGGTCTGGCTTTTGGCCGTCACTTTGGCGATACCGAACACGTCTGCGCTCCACTCGAAGGAATTCCTTACTCGCATCACTCTACTTCTTTTCTGAAGACCAGGTGCCAGGGCTGCGGCTGGATGACTGGGCCGTCGTCACCCTCGGCTGACCTACTCCCCCTTCAACCCGGCCGCCCGCACAGCCTTCGCCCAGCGCTCGATGTCCTTCACCAGCAGTTCGCCGAACTGCTCCGGCGTCCCCGGCACCGCATCGACGCCCAGTTCACCCAGCCGCTCGCGCATGCCATCGGCGTTGAGGATGCGGTTCACCTCGGTGTTCAGGCGCGTGACCAGCGGCCGCGACAGGCCTGCGGGTGCGAACAGGCCGATCCAGAAGTCCGCCTCGAAGCCTGGCAGGCCCGACTCGCCTGCGGTCGGCGTGGTCGGCAGCGCAGGGCTGCGCCGTGGCCCGTTGATCGAGATCGGGCGCA
>CAMDXD010000310.1 GCA_945877995.1 Bordetella parapertussis | reverse complement strand
AGGCGCTCGAGAGCTGCCGCAGCATCTTGCGCGATCCGAAGCTGAAGCAGGCAACGCTGGCCATGCAGCAGCAGTGCCTCGGCGGGTCGGAGCTGCATGCGGCGATGGGCTTCGCCGGGTTTCCGCGCCGCGACTGCATGCTGGTGCGTGCGGCAGAGGTCTCGGGAAACACCCCCGATACCCTGAAGCGGCTGGCCGACGACGTCCGCACCCAGCGCACCCTGAAGGCATCGCTTTCACGCGTGCTTGCGATCCCGGTGGCGACGCTCGCCTTCCTCTATGTGTTCCTGTTCGTTGTCGTGACCGTCGCTGCGCCGAAGACGCTCGAGTTCTTCTCCAAGACCGGTGCGCGCATGCCGCCGTTCGCAGTGAACTATTTCGAGTTCACGCGCGCCGTGAACGACCATCTTGCCGCCGCGATCGTGGTCTTCGTCGCGCTGCCGGTACTGTTGCTGGCGTTCATGCGTACGGTAGCCTGCCGCCGGCTGATCGAGTCGATCCCGCTGGTGCGCGACATCTCGGTGAAAGCCGAACTGGCAGGCCTATGGAACGGCTTCGCACAACTGCTGCGCGCCCGGATCCCGCCGGCGACCGCCGCAATCGTCGTTCGCGATGCCGCCCGGCGCTCCGACACCCGCGGCTGGTTCGGCCGTTTCGGCCATCTGCTGGAGACCGGCGTGTTCATGCGCGAGGCGGCCGCGCGTGCCGGCTTCCCGCCACTGGTTGCGGCCGATGTCGCGGCTGCCGACGAATCCGGACGTGTTCCGGACGAACTCGAACGCATGGTGCGCGAGTTCGAGGAGGACGTCATCGGGTTATCGGCACGGCTGGCCGACGTGCTGTTCTTCGCATCGATGCTGGTGCTGGCGGCCGGGATCGTTGTCGCCTTCTTCCTTTCGTACGGTCCGATCATGGCGATCGGGCTGCGCAACGTGTGATCCATGGCGGATCACGATCCATGGCGCCACCGGCGCCTTCATCCACAGTCAGAACGGAGGGTAATGTGAGCAGAGAGATCCGACTCAAGCGGCATTGCAGCGGCTTCACCCTGGTCGAACTTGGCATCGTGGTCGCGGTGCTGCTGGTGCTGGCGGTCGGCGTCGGCTATTTCTTCGGAGTCGGCGGACAGAGCCGCAATGCGGCGCTACTCGCTTTCCAGCGGACGGTGGGCGATGCGGCGCTCCGGATGAACGCCAACACGAACTGCATCCCGCGTCAGGTGCGTGGGCTGTTCGACAACGGGGCGAACCAGGCGGCCAACACCTTCTGTGGCATCAATGTCCCGGAGGGAAACTGGAAGCAGCCCTACATGCAGCCGACCGACTTCAACGCAGGCGGTGATGCGGCGGTCAACAACATCATGTCGGGCGTGGTCGTGTCGATCCAGCGCGAGGCCGGCGGGATCGGGCAACGATATTTCACGCGCGCCGCCGGCGTCCCGAACGCGCAGATCCTCGAGATGCTCCAGGAGTGCAACGGCAGCAACGACACCACGGTCGGCTTCGACCGCTTCCGTTGCCGGGGCACCCCGGGGGGCGGCGCCGCTGCGACAGGTACCTTCGACATGCTGTTCCACAGCGCCCAGGGTTGAAGGACGAGCCGATGCGGCGCCGGGAGTCCGGGTATGCGGTACTCGCGGTGGTGGCCACGATGGTGGCCATCGCCGCGACGGTCGTGGTCGGCTGGGCTACGCTGGCCACCCGTGCCCAGTCGGACGGGCTCGCACAGGCGCAGCAGGCCTATCTCGACGAGGTGCGCGCGGGGCTCCTCGGCTGGTACGCGCGCGAGCTTGCGCTGATCGATCGCGGCGGCGAGCCGCCGGACCCGGCGACTGCGCTTCGCGGGGCGGGCGTAGCGGTACGCTGGAACCTGCGGGTGGCGGCGAGCGAACGCCTGGTTCGCGACGGCATCGCCTATCGGGTGATCGCAGCCTGGCTGCCGGGTGAAGGCGATGCCTCGATGCTCGAACCCGTCTCGGGCCGGTTCACGCCGTCGGCCGGCGCGCGCTGGATCCTGGTGTCGGGCTTCGACCTGCAGGCCGCTGCGCTGGTCGAGACCCGCGCACGGCTCGACCGGCTGGCAAGGCAGCTCGAAGCGGCGTATCGCGTGCGGTTGTTCTCAGACCCGTCGCGCGATGCGACCGTGAACCGCTTCAGGGCGGTGCGCTGTGCGGCACCGTCTCCGGGGGAACTGCCGTGCATCGACGACTATGCGGCGGTCGATGTGTCGGGGCTGGTGGGTGCCGCCGGCCTCGATCCGCTGCTCGCAGCAAACGCCTGGGGCGCACCGATCGAAGTCAGCAACGGCATCGATGCATCCCCTGTGATCCCGTTCTCGATGGCGCTGCGGACGGCAACACCCTGGGGCGGAACGCTGTCGATGTTTGCCGTCTCGGCGCCCTGAGGCGAGGACGTGATGCTGCCTGCTCTGGAAAGTACGATCACCCGACTGCTGTCGACCCATGAAGACCTGACCGACCTTCATCTCGCGGCCGGCGAGCCGATGCGCAGCCGGCGCTGCGGCACGCTGTCGGTGGTTGATGACGCGATCGTCGACGAGTCGTCGCTGTTCAGCCTGGTGCGCAGTCTGGTCGTGCTCGAAGGCGCGGCGGGTTCCCACGCCGAAGCCTTGTGCCGCACGCTGCGCCTGCGCGAAGGGGGCGCACTCGACTTCTCCGCCGAACTGGGCAGTCACCGGCTGCGCGCCAACCTGCACCTTTGTACCGGTGGCAGCATCGGCCTAGTGCTGCGCCGGCTGCGCGACACGGTTCCCGACCTCGATGCGCTCGGGCTGCCCGTTCTGCTGCGGCGGCTGGCGGACCGGTCGCGCGGCCTGCTGCTGGTGACCGGTCCCACCGGCAGCGGCAAGAGCACCACGCTGGCCGCGCTGGTCCGGCACCTCGTCTGCAGCCGGGCGCTGCATGTGCTCACGATCGAGGATCCGATCGAATACCGGCTCGACCGGGTAGCCTGCCCCGGTGGCCGCAGCGCGATCGGCCATGTCACCACCCGGGAAGTGGGTACCGATGCGCCGGACTTCGCCGGCGCGGTGCGCGCTGCAATGCGGCAGGATCCCGACGTGATCGTGATCGGCGAAATCCGCGACCGCGCGACCATGCATGCCGCCCTGTCGGCAGCCGAGACCGGGCATCTCGTGCTGGCGACGCTTCACGCGCCGAATGCGTCCGAGGCCGTCGAGCGCGTCCTGTCGTTCTTCGCTCCGGACGAGATGACGTGGGCGCGCAGCGTATTCGCGAACGTGCTGGTCGCCGTGCTGTCGCAGGCCCTGGTGCGGCGGCGTGATGAAACGGCGCAGGCGCTGGTCTGCGAACTGATGGTCAGCACGCCCGCCGTGCGCCAGCAGATCCTGCAGGGCACCACCGGGCAGCTGCGCGGCATCATGGCCCAGGGGCGCCGCGATGGCCATGTGCAGATGACCGCGCAGCTGGCCGATCGGGTGCGACGCGGGGAGATCGCGGAAGAGGACGCACGCTATGTCGCGCACCCGGCGGAAGAGTTCGCCTGGCTGATGCAGTCGGCAGCCGGAGGGCAGGGCGCATGACCGGCGGCGATGACCGCCGCAGTGAGCGCGGCTTCACTCTGACCGAACTCGCGATCGTACTGGCGGTGATGGTGCCACTCGTGCTGTTCGTGCTCGATATCCTCGGACCGATGCTGGCTTTCCAGGGCGGCCTTGACAATCGGCGCCAGCTCGCCGAAGTCCGGCAGGCGTTCATCGCAGCCTACCGGGACAACCCGGTGACGGTCGACTCGGAGGCGGGGGCACGCTTCGTGCTGCCGGGTGGCACGATCGAGGCCGTCGGTCCGGATGCCGCGACCGGACGCTGTGCCAGCGGGCCGGCGACGCTCGCTCCGCTGGCGCGCTACCTGCTCCAGTCAACTGCGACGGCCTTCAGGGACGGCTTCGCAGCGCCGATGTGCATCCTGATGACGGGGCGACTGTCGCGTGCGATCGGTGGCGTCGACACCTTCTACCGAGTAGTCGCCATCGTGGCTCCCGGGCCGAATGGCCGCCTCGACGCGACCGCAGCCTGCGCGACCGGTCTCTCGACGGCAGGCGAACTCACGCTTTGCGGCGACGATGAGGGCGTTCTGGTCGATGGGTTCAACATCGCTGCCGACCTGCTGCGCCAGACGCTTGCCCGCATGCAGTTGGCCGCAACCGCCTACCAGGTCTACTTCCAGTCGCGCGCCCAGGCCGATCCGAGCCGTGACGCATCGATCAACTATTTCGCGAGCGGCGGTACGCCCGGCGAACGCTGGGACGTCGGCGGCCCGATACCACTGTCCGCGTGCAGTGCGCCGTCTCTCCTGTTGGTGGCTGGCGGCACCGGGCCGGCGACCACGCTCGGCCTGTCGAATATCGACGCGACCGACCACTACGGCCAGGTCATGCAGTACGACAACTGCAGCAACCAGGTCCGCAATCCCCAGAACGCCGATACCGCGCAGCAGGTGCCGCCCTATACCGCTTCGATCGTGACGACGCTGCCCGGTGGCACCGTGCTGCGTGTGAATGCGGTCGGCGCCCTTTGAACCTTTCCTGAATGCCGTTCCAGACGCTGGAGAGACCGATGAAAAAATTCCTGCCTGTGCTGTCGACGCTGCTGTCCATCGCCTGCTCCGGTATCCAGGCCGCAACACCTGCTGCAGCCCCTGCGTCTACCGTGAATCCGCTCACCGGGCAGCCGCTGGCATTCGAGACCACGCAGCGCCGGCTCGAGCAGATGCGCCTGGAGACCCAACTGCTCGAAGAAGAGGCGAAGCAGGCTGCGATACGCAACAACATGTCGCTCGCACCGATCCGGCGCAGCAGCGAAGAGCGCCGCCTGCAGGCCGAGATGTTCGGTCCCGCAGCCACCGGCGTACTGCCTGTGCCGGCGGCGCGGGGGCCAGGGGCTGCACCCGCCGCGCCTCTGGCGGTCCGTCCCGGACGCGTGCAGGTCCCCGCGGCGCAACCGCCTGCGTCAGCCGCATCCGCCATGCCCCCGGCCCCGGCTCCGGTCCTGTCCCCGCAGGGATCGCAGGTGCTGGCGATCCTGCGCAATGGCGACCGGCGCCGCGCGATCGTCCAGGCCGGTGCCGCAACGGCCACCGTATCCGAAGGGGACGAATGGATGGGGCGTCGGATCGGCGCGATCACC
>CAMDXD010000309.1 GCA_945877995.1 Bordetella parapertussis | reverse complement strand
TTCGCCGCGGCTGCGGCACTGGTGGTCAGCATGGGTGTGCAGGCGCAGGCCTGGCCGAACAAGCCGATCCGGCTCGTCATCCCCTTCCCGCCGGGCAACACGACCGACATCATGGCGCGGTTGATGGCGCCCAGGATGGCCGAACGCCTCGGCCAGCCGGTGATCGTCGAGAACCGGCCGGGCGCCAGCGGCATGCTGGGCCTCGATTTCGTCGCCCGGGCTACGCCCGACGGCTACACCTTCGCCGCAGGGCAGGGCGGCAACCTCGCCGTGCTGCCGCATACCAGCAAGAGCGTCCCCTACGACGCACTGAAGGACTTCACGCCGATCGCGGTGTCCACCGCCAACTACCTGGTGGTGGTCGGCGCGACCGGTGCACCGTTCAAGAACCTGGTCGAGATGATCGCCTGGGCCAAGGCGAACCCGGGCAAGCTGACGGTAGCGAGCAATGGCGAGGGCGGCTTTCCGCATCTCATCTTCGAGCAGTTGCGCATGATGGCGGGCTTCTCGTTCAACCACATTCCATACAAGGGCTCGTCGCAGATCGCCACTGAACTGATGGGCGGGCAGGTGATGGCGGGCGTCGATGGCGTCACCGGCCTCACGCCGCACATCAAGTCGGGCCGCATAAACCTGCTGGCGGTGACCAGCAAGGCGCGCACGCCGCAGTGGCCCGACACGCCCGCCGCCGCCGAGGCGGTGCCCGGCTACGAGTCGGGTGGCTGGTTCGGCTGGGTCGGCCCGCCCGGCATGCCGCGCGAGATCGTCGCGCGCCTCAACGAGGAGATCAACCGCGCCATGAAGAGCCCGGACATCGTCGAGAAGCTTTCGGCGGCCGGTCTAAGCATGGTCTACGAATCGCCCGAGTATTTCGCCGAACTGATCAGAACCGAGTACGCCAAGTACGGCAAGCTGGTGAAGGCGATTGGCTTCAAGCCGCAGTGAAGCGTGTTGATGCTCATGGGTAGTCGGGAGACATGATGAAGCAACCCTTCTGGGTGGTGGGCGCGGCGCTGCTGCTGCCCTGTATCGAGGCCCTCGCCCAGGCGCAGGCCGTGGCTTATCCGGCGCGCCCGGTGCGCGTGATCGTGCCCACGGCGCCGGGTGGCGGGGTCGATCCGTTTGCGCGGATGATCAGCCAGAGCCTGTCCGAACAGCTGAAGCAGCCGTTCATCGTCGACACCCGGCCGGGTGCGACCGGCATCATCGGCACCGAGATCGTCGCCAAGGCGGCACCCGACGGCCATACGCTGCTGTTCGCATGGACGGCGCCACTGGCAATCAACCCGGGCCTCTATGCAAAGCTGCCGTACGATGTGCTGCGCGACTTCGCGCCGATCATCATGCCGGCGACCACGCCCAACGTGATCGTGGTGCAGCCGTCCTCGCCCGTGCGCACGGTGAAGGACCTGATCGACGCGGCGCGGCGGGCGCCGGGCAAGGTGAGCTTTGCCTCATCCGGTGTCGGCGGGTCTTCGCACCTGGCAGCCGAACTGTTCGCCACGATGACCGGTACCGCGATGACGCACATCCCCTACAAGGCGACCTCGACCGCCGTGGTGGACCTGATAGCCGGCCGGGTCGACGTGATGTTCGCGGCGATGGCTCCGGCGCTGCCGCATGTGCGCGGCGGGCGGCTGCGTGCGATCGCGGTGACCACCAGCAGTCGCTCCTTGATCCTGCCGGACCTGCCTACGGCCGCCGACGCGGTGCCCGGCTATGCCGCGGATACCTGGTACGGGATGCTGGCCCCGGCCGGCACCTCGCCTGCGATCGTCGGCCGTCTCAACCAGGCGGTCAACGCCTACCTGAAGGAGCTCGGCACGGGACCGCTGCTGCACCAGCAGGGCTTCGAAGCAGTGGGAGGCACGGCAGAGTCCTTTGCCGCCTTCCTGCGTACCGAACTGGCCAAGTGGGGCAAGCTGATCAAGCAGGCCAACATCCGACCTGAATGAACCGCACCCGGCGGGTCCGGCCGGGTGGCCGGGCCGTGCCAGGCGCGATCACGAGGGGTCCGGCTTGCGGCTGGCAGTCGGTTTCTTCACCGGCCCGATCTTCTCGCGCAGCGCGTCGATGTCCTTGCGTTCGCCGCGCACGTTGAAGAAGGTTCCTTCGACGTCGGCGCGTTCATCGACCACTTCGCACGAAGCGAAGACCTGCCCGCGCAGGTTCTGCGCCGACCACGGCAGGAACAGCTCGGCCTTCACCAGGCGCTTGCGGAAGAAGGCGAAGATCGCCTTGTGCAGCCGTGCGACGGCCTCGGTGTCGAGTGCGCTGACGACGATGCATTTCGGGAACTGCGCGCGCAGGGCCTTGCTGCGTGCGGCCTGCGCCTTGGCATCGCCGACCTGGTCGATCTTGTTGAATACCAGCAGGCGCGGCACGGCACCAGCGTCGATCTCCTCGAGCACCTTCACCGTCACGTCGAGCTGGCGTTCGAAGCCGGGGTCGCCGGCATCGACGACATGCAGCAGCAGCGAGGCCTCTGCGGCTTCCTCCAGCGTGGACTTGAACGAGGCGACCAGGTCATGCGGCAGGTTCTTGATGAAGCCGACGGTATCGCTGACCAGCACGCGCGGGACGCCTTCGGGCACCAGCACGCGCACCGTCGTGTCGAGCGTCGCGAACAGCTTGTTCTCGACCAGCACGTCGCTGCCGGTCAGCGCACGCATCAGGGTCGACTTGCCGGCATTGGTGTAGCCGACCAGCGCGACGCGGGCGACGCCCTGGCTGTCCTGGCGCCGGGCGCGCTGGGTCTGGCGTTCATGGTCGAGCACCTCGATTTCCTGCTTCAGTTCCGCGATCCGGTCGCGGATGCGCGAGCGGTCGGTCTGGGCGGCCGACTCGCCCGCGCCGCGGCCACCGACGCCGCTGCGCTGCCGACCCTGGGGGCCGGCCAGCTTTGCCGCCTCGCGCAGGCGCGGGGCGAGGTAGCGCAGCCGTGCGATCTCGACCTGCGCGCGCGCCGCGTTCGAGCGGGCATGCCGGTGGAAGATCTCGAGGATGACCATCGCACGGTCCATCACCTGGCAGCCGACCTCCTTCTCGAGGTTGCCGGCCTGCGACGGCGAGATGTCGTGGTCGACCAGCACGAAGTCGGCGTTGTCTTCCGCGAACAGCCGCAACTCTTCGCGCTTGCCGGTGCCCACGTAGGCCGTTGCATCGAAACTCGTGCGTTTCTGGGTGAACGTGCCGACGACCTCGAAGCCCAGCGTGCGAGCGAGTTCGCCAAGCTCTTTCAGGGACGACTCGAATTCGGTGTCGCTCACGTCGGGCAACTGCACGGCTACGATGAGGGCCCGCGAGGTGGCGGTTCGTGTTTCGATGGACATGTGCGGTGGACGTTTCCTGCAGGAGCGGCTGCCGATGGTACGCCAAGGACGCAGCCGTGCTGCCGGCCGCGTCCGGGGGGCTGGCCCGGGTTCAGGCCCGGGTTCAGACCTGACCGTCTCCGTCGAAGCCCTGGCGCAGGCGGTTCCAGGCCGCATACCAGATCGGTGACGACTCCCGTTCCCGGTACTCCGTGAAGCACGGGGTGCCAAGCGTGTAGTGGATGAGCTTTGCCTGCAGGTTCTCGGGATATTCGATCGCGAGCCAGTTCCATTCCCGTGGCAGTTCCCCGACCAGCGAATCGTCCAGCCAGGAGAAGCGGTGCAGGTATGAGCCCGGCATGCGCTGGATGAACTCCGGCGTCAGGACGCGGTGCGCCTCGTGCCCGCAGTTCCAGAGGATCACGCTCGACCAGTTCTTGCGTGGGTAGTTCTCGTTGCGGTTACCGAGGTACTTCACGTTCGCCTTCGTCTGGTAGTCGTGCTTGACGACCTGCACGGCTTTCGCGGGGTCGCGCAGTGCCCAGAGTTCGGCGATGTCCGTCTGGCAGACCATGTCGCCGTCGGCGAACAGGGCCCAGCCGCTGTAGTCGGAAAGGTACGGGGTCAGGAAGCGCGAGTAGATGAAGCGGTTGCTGCCGTCGGTGTGCGTTTCCTTGTAGCCGGCGAGCGTGTTCTCTGCGAGCGGGGTGAACTGGACCGGCAGCGAGGACTTCTCGAGCACGCTCTGGCAGAACGTGTGGTAGGCGACGGCTTCGCGCTGGTCGAAGCCCACCACCAGCGAGATGCGTCCCCCGGGCGGCAGGCTCAACGCAGCCGCTCCAGCACGGCCTTCGCCTCCTGCAGTGGCCCTGACCAATCGCCCTGGCGGTGCTGGCGCAGCACGCGCACCGCCGGATACCACGGCGGATGGGCTTCGCCGTCGCGCGTGTTCCAGTACCACATGCGCCCGGTGAAGCGCGGCACCAGCAGCAGCGTCGGCTTGCCCAGCGCGCCGGCCAGGTGCGCGGTCGAGTTGCTGATCGTCACGATGATGTCGCAGGCCTCGATCAGCGTGGCCAGCCCGTCGATGTCGTCGAACAGGTCGATGCCCGGGACGGTCTCGATCGGGGCATCGGTCAGCGCGCAGGTGCGCGCGACCTCGCCGCTGACGTCGCCGTACTGCAGGTTCACGAAGGCGAAGCCGTCGAGCATCAGCAGGTCGCGCATGCGCTCGAGCGGCATGCTCTTGTCGTCGCCCACCTGTGCGTTGATGCTCTTCCACGACAGACCGCAGATCTTCCGGCTGCGGAACGGCTTCAGTTCGCGCACCTGCCTGGCGCGTTCGCGGTCGGCTACCAGCACGCTGTCGCAAGCGGTCGGGAACGCGTCGGCGGTCGGCCTGAAGAGGGCGCCCAGGCTGCCGACCGGCAACTGCAGGTCGTAATCCGCCTCCGGGGGCGGCTGGTGGCGCGCAGTGAACCCGGCCTGCGGGAAGGACCGGCGCAACAGCGGCAGCAGCTTTGCGTCGAGCGAGATCATCGCGCCAGGCGCACGGTCGATGAGTTCCCGGAACATCGTCGAGTAGAGCACCTGGTCGCCGATGCCCTGTTCCGCCCAGACGAACACGCGCGATGCGGTGGCGCTGCCGTCCCAGCGCGGCCGGGATGTGCGCAGGCGCTCTGAGCCCGGACGGCGCAGGCGCGCCTCGTAGGCGGGCCACCCGTGCGGGAAATCGAGACGCGCCAGGTACAGGTGCGACAGGCTGAGCTGGTCTTCGGCATTCGTCGGCGCGAGTGCCACGGCCCGCTCCAGCATCGGCAGCGCTTCGTCCGCCCGGTCCAGCCCGGCCAGCACTGCGCCGCGCAGCGACCAC
>CAMDXD010000308.1 GCA_945877995.1 Bordetella parapertussis | reverse complement strand
CGTCATCAGCAAGGGCGAGCGCGGCGGCATGATCGAATTCGATGTGTCGGTCGATGGCCAGTACGTCACCAGCCTGCGCGCCGACGGCCTGATCATCGCTTCGCCGACCGGTTCTACCGCGTATGCACTGTCCTCGGGCGGCCCCATCGTGCACCCATCGCTGTCGGTGATGAGCCTGGTGCCGATCTGTCCGCATACCCTTTCGAACCGGCCGATCATCGTGTCCGCCGGGTCGTCGATCGAGGTGAAGATGCACGCAGGCAGCGAGGCGGTGGTGCGTTTCGACAGCCATTCCGACGCGGCGATCAGCAGCGCCGACCGCCTGCACGTGCGCCGTTCCGACCACGACGTGATGCTGCTGCATCCGGACGACTACGACTACTTCCACATGCTGCGCGAGAAGCTCAAGTGGAGCGAAACCCTGTAGCGATGGCGGCCCGTCCAGACAGCGGCCGGGTCGCCGCGCTGCGTGCCCTGGCGATCCGCGATTTCGTGATCGTCGACCGGCTCGAGATCGAGTTCGACGCAGGCTTTTCCGCTTTGACAGGCGAGACCGGCGCCGGCAAGTCGATCCTGATCGATGCGCTCGGACTGCTGCTTGGCGGCCGGGCGGATCCGGGCGTGGTGCGCCCCGGGCGAGAGCGGGCCGAACTGTCGGCCGCATTCGACATCGCCGGCGTCCCGGCCGTTGCGGATTGGCTGGCGGCGCGCGAACTCTCGGATCCCGACGGTGGTGCCTGCCTGCTGCGGCGGGTGGTCGATGCCGGCGGCCGTTCGCGGGCGTTCATCAACGGCCGCAGCGTCACGCTCGGGCAGTTGCGCGAACTGGGTGAGCAGCTGGTCGACATCCACGGGCAGCATTCTCATCAGTCGCTGGCGCGGCCGGCCGAGCAGCGGGCGATTCTCGACGGCTTCGGTGGCCACTCCGACCTGCTGGCGCGGGCCAGCGCCGCCTGGCAGGCGTGGCAGGCCGCCCGGCGCGCCCGCCAGGAGGCCGAGCGAGGGCAGGCCGAGCTGGCGCAGCGGCGCGAAGAACTCGAATGGCAGACCGCGCAGCTCGCGACGCTCGCGTTCGATGCCGGCGACTGGGAAGCGGTCAACCAGGAGCATGCACGGCTGGGCAACGCGGCGGCGCTGATCGAGTCGGCGGAATACGCGCTCGCGGCGCTCGGCGATGGCGAGGGGTCTGCGCTCGTCCAGGTGTCGGCGGTGCTCGCGCGGCTGCGCGACAGTGCCAGCGTCGACCGCGAGGCCGAGGCGTCCCTCGAGCTGATGGCCGGGGCCGATGCGCAGCTCAAGGAAGCGGTGCGCGAACTGCGCCATTACCGGGATCGGCTCGATATCGATCCGGCGCGGCTGCGGGAACTCGATGCCCGCATCGAAGCCGTGCAAGACGCCGCGCGCAAGTTCCGCGTCGCGCCGGCCGAACTGGGCCTGCTCCACGCGCGGCTGGACGCTGAACTGCGCCAGCTCGACCGGGCCGCCGATCCCCGTGCGCTCGCCGCCTCGGAGGCTTCAGCCCGCACCGCTTACAAGGAGGCGGCCGCGCTGCTGACCCGGGCGCGGCAGCGCGTGGCGCTGCGTCTCGCCTCGTCCGTCACCGAGGCTATGCAGGCGCTGGCGATGGCCGGCGGCCGGTTCGAGGTCGTGCTGCAGCCGGTCGGCGCTGCCGCGGGTCAGGGCCTGTCCGACCAGCCGGTAGCGCAGTCCGCTTCGCCCCAGCCTGCGTCCAGGGTTCGCGGCGTGCCTGCACCAGCAAAGGCCAGTAGAACGGTGTCCGCGACGACGTCCGCGCCGGTCGATTCACCAGGAAGCCTGCATGGCGACGAGACCGTCGAGTTCCGCGTATCTGCCAATCCGGGGATGCCGCCGGCGGCACTCGCCGCGGTGGCCTCCGGTGGTGAACTGTCGCGAATCAGCCTTGCCCTGCGCAAGGTCACCAGCGCAGCCACGCACGTACCGCTGCTCGTGTTCGACGAGGTCGATGCCGGCATCGGCGGCGGGGTCGCCGAGATCGTCGGGCGCCTGCTGCGGGAGCTGGGTCGCACCCACCAGGTGATGTGCGTGACCCATCTGCCACAGGTCGCGGCCAGCGCGGCGCGCCAGTACCAGGTCGCGAAGCGGGTGGTGGATGGGCAGACGGTCAGCCGCGTCGAGCCGCTCGACGATGCCGCGCGCATCGACGAGATCGCCCGGATGCTCGGTGGCGTACGCATCACCGCCACCACGCGCCAGCATGCGGACGAACTCCTGCGCCAGGCACGCGAGGACGCGGCCGCAGGTTGATGCCGCCTGGCTGCCGGGCCGCGCGTCCCGACAGCCGGATTACGCTGGCGGGCTGCGGTGCGGGCAGTCCGGGGTACGGCACTCCGCATAGAGATAGAGCGAGTGATCGATGATCGCGAAGCCGCGTTCCGCCGCGACCTTCTCCTGGCGTCTCTCGATCTGCGGGTCGTAGAACTCCTCGACCCGGCCACACTGCAGGCATACGAGGTGGTCGTGATGGCCGTCCTGCTTGAGTTCGAACACGGCCCGCCCGCCTTCGAAGTGATGCCGTTCAAGCAGGCCCGCCTGTTCGAACTGGGTGAGGACGCGGTAGATCGTCGCCAGCCCGATATCGATGCCGTCTTTCGAGAGTTGCCGGTAGACCTCCTCGGCAGTCATGTGCCGGACTTGGCTCGTATCGAACAGGTTCAGGATACGCAACCGCGGAGTCGTTACCTTCAGGCCGATCGTCTTCAGTTCCTGCGAATTGCCCATAAGAACATCGTCAGTGCGGTCGCGTTTCCAGGATAGGTATCATATACGACCTCGAATCCACCGCCGGCGCGTCCCGCTTCGGCCAGCCCGCCCCATGCCGTCAAGCCTCGTCATCGAATCGGTTTCGTCGAACCACCGCGGCGGCGACATCAGCCCCCTGCGCTTGTTTGCGGCGGCGGGCGTCATCGCTCTCGGGCTTGCCGGCTGCAGCGCGCGCATGCCCACTGCGTACTCGCCGCCGCTGCAGCAGGGCAACGTCATCGAACAGGAATCGCTGTCGAAGCTCAAGCTGGGCATGACCCGTTCCCAGGTGAGGTTCCTGCTCGGCACGCCACTGGTGGTCGACGTGTTCCGCAACGACCGCTGGGACTACGTCTACTTCCTGCGGCGCCAGGGACAGGCACCGCAGCAGCGGCGGGTCACGGTGTTCTTCGATGGCGAACAGCTGGCGCGCATCGATGGAGACGTGGTTGCCGGTTCCGGCACGGTGCGGCCGGGCCCGGCCGCACCCAACAGATGAGGCAGCAGATGGACCGTACCCTGAACGTGGTGATCGCCGGTGCATCCGGCAGGATGGGGCGCACCCTGATCGAGGCGCTCACGCGCGCGCCCCACCTGCGGCTGCATGCCGCACTCGACCGTCCCGACAGTCCATCGATCGGCCGCGACGCCGGCGACGGCGCCGGCGTGCACACTGGCGTGGTGATCGGCACCGATGTCGCGCACGCCCTCGACGGCGCGCACGCACTGGTCGACTTCACGCTGCCGGTCGCAACCCTCGCCCATCTCGATGCCTGCCGTGCAGCCGGCGTATCGATGGTGATCGGCACCACGGGGTTCGATACGGCGGGGCGCGGCCGCCTCGCGCAGGCGGGTGGCGAGATCCCCCTGGTATTTGCGCCCAACATGAGCGTCGGCGTGAACGTGGCGTTCAAGCTGGTCGAGACCGCAGCGCGCATCCTCGGCGATGCCTACGACGTCGAGGTGTTCGAGATCCACCACAGGCACAAGATCGATGCTCCCTCGGGCACTGCGATGCGCCTGGGCGAGGTCGCGGCGGCCGCGCTCGGCCGCGACCTCGCGACCGATGCGGTACACGGCCGCGAGGGGCTTGCCGGCGAGCGCACCGTGCGCGAGATCGGGTTCCACTCGGCGCGGGGCGGCGACATCGTCGGCGACCATACCGTGTTCTTCGCCGGTGCCGGCGAGCGCCTCGAGATCACCCATCGTTCGTCCAGCCGCGCCAACTACGCGCTCGGCGCGCTGCGCGCCGTGCGCTGGCTCGACGGGCGCGCGCCGGGTTTCTACGACATGCAGGACGTGCTCGGCCTGCGCGGGAACTGAGAGGGCGGTCTTCGGCGGTTGCCCCGCTGGTAGGCGAAGGGCGGCCGTTCGCGTATGATTCAATGATTATTCCGCAGGACGACGTGAGAATGTCCGGGCGTTGCCCGCCGGGCGCACACGTGCCAGTCCCGCTTGCCATGTATACGGCCCAGAGGGCCGCTTGAGGGGGCCGTCCGCACCCACCCGCATGCTGCCCCAGGGCCGTGTGCAGAGTTGCGCGTCCCCGAGCGTGCCCGCCGTCCAAGTCTGGAGAAGTTCTGTCGTGTCAACCCGTCCGCCCGCCCTGCTCGCGCTTGCCGACGGAACGATTTTCCACGGTGTGTCGATCGGTGCATCGGTCGAATCGATCGGGGAAGTCGTGTTCAACACGTCGATGTCAGGCTACCAGGAGATCCTGACCGACCCGTCGTATGCTGGCCAGATCGTCACCCTGACCTGTCCCCATATCGGCAACGTGGGTATCAACGCGGAAGACGTCGAGTCCGCGCGGGTCTTCGCCGCCGGACTGGTCATTCGCGACCTTTCGATGGTTGCGAGCAACTTCCGCTCCACCCGATCGCTGACGGCCTGCCTCGAGGAAGCCGGCGTTCCCGGTATCGCCGAGATCGATACCCGGAAGCTCACCCGCATCCTGCGCGAGAAGGGTGCACAGGGCGGTTGCCTGGTCGCCGCAGCGGCCCCTGGCGCCACGATTGACGCCGGCCGCGCGGTCGCCGCGGCGCGCGGGTTCAGCGGCCTCGCCGGGATGGACCTCGCGAAGGACGTCACCTGCGCAGCCCCGTATGCCTGGACCGAGGGCGTATGGGCACTCGGCAGCGGCTATTCGACGCCGCCCGATCCGCGCTTCCACGTGGTGGCGTACGATTTCGGGGTCAAGCGCAACATCCTTCGCATGCTGGCTTCGCGCGCCTGCCGCCTTACTGTCGTGCCGGCGCAGACGCCGGCAGCCGACGTGCTGGCCATGAAGCCCGATGGCGTGTTCCTGTCCAATGGTCCCGGGGATCCGGAACCCTGCGGCTACGCGATCGCCGCGATCCGCACGCTGCTCGACCGTGAAGTCCCGCTGTTCGGCATCTGCCTCGGCCACCAG
>CAMDXD010000307.1 GCA_945877995.1 Bordetella parapertussis | reverse complement strand
TCACGCTGCCGGTCTCGAAGCCGCGGCTGAACCAGCGCTTGCGCTGTTCGGAAGAGCCGTGCGTGAACGAGTCCGGTACCACGCGGCCGCCCGACTGCTGCTGGAGGCGGTCATCGCCAATGGCCGCCGCCGCACGCAGGGCCTGGTCTACATCGCCGCGATCGAGGAATGCCTTCATTTCGTCTGCCGTGCGGGCCCAGACGCCCGCGAAACAGTCGGCCTGCAGTTCCAGCCGTACCGAGAGCGCATTGGCGTCGCGTGCGCTTGCCCGCGAACGCACCTCCTGCACCTTGGCCGCGATGCCGAGCAGGTTCTGCACGTGGTGGCCGACCTCGTGCGCGATCACGTAGGCCTGCGCGAACTCGCCCGGCGCGCCGAAGCGTGTCGCGAGTTCACGGTTGAACGCGAGGTCGATGTACACCTTCTGGTCGGCCGGGCAGTAGAACGGACCCATCGCCGTCTCGCCGACGCCGCAGGCAGTGCGCGTCGTGCCGCTGAACAGCACCAGCGTGGGCTCCCGGTACTGAATGCCGCTCGCCTTGAAGATCTCACCCCAGGTGTCCTCGGTCTTCGCCAGCACGCGGCGCACGAAGCGGCTGGCCTCGTCGTCGACGGGTGTCGACTGTTGCGCCGACTGCTGCACCGACTGCGGTGCGCCTTGCCCGCCGCCGGTGAGCAACGAGATCACCGTCGACGGGTCGGCGCCCATCAGCATCGCGATCAGCGCGATGGCGACCGTGCCGATGCCGATGCCCTTGCCGGCGCCGCCGAGGCCACGCGCGCCGCGCCGGTCCTCGACATTGCTGCTCTCACGTTCGTCTTCGATTCTCACTACTGCCCCTCCGTACCTCCATGGCCCCGTGGATGATCATGCCTCAAGGCCGCGCCGCCGGGTGAGGACGCATCTGCCGTGTCCCCGGGCGCGGCGAGTGGGCCGGGACGCCGCCCGCGGGCGGGCTGGACCCCTGCACCCGCGTGATAACCTTGCGATATGTCGACCCCGATGGACCGCCCTGCTTCCCGCACCGACCGCCGATGGCGGCCGGATGGCTACCGCGGCTGAACGCGGCCGGAGGCGGGACAGACCCGCATGGCTTCTTACGGATCGCTGTGAATTCAAGGGGATAGAGCAGACATGCTGCTGATGATCGACAACTACGACTCGTTCACCTACAACCTCGTCCAGTACTTCGGGGAACTGGAACAGCAGGTCGAGGTGTTCCGCAACGACGAGATCACGGTTGACCGCATCGAGGCGCTGCGCCCGACGCACCTGGTGATCTCGCCCGGTCCCTGCACGCCGAACGAGGCGGGCGTGTCGGTCGAGGCCATCCGGTACTTCGCCGGGAAGGTGCCGATCCTCGGCGTCTGCCTTGGCCACCAGTCGATCGGGCAGGCCTTCGGTGGAAAGATCGTGCACGCGAAGCAGGTGATGCACGGCAAGACGTCGGCGATCCGGCATGAAGGGCTGGGCGTCTTCGAGCGGTTGCCGAGTCCGTTCATGGCGACCCGCTACCATTCGCTGGTGATCGAGCGGGCGTCATTGCCCGACACGCTCGAGGTCACCGCGACCAGCGATGACGGCGAGATCATGGGGGTTCGCCACCGGACGCTGCCAGTCCAGGGCGTGCAATTCCATCCCGAGTCGATCCTCACCGAGCGCGGCCATTCGCTGCTCGCCAACTTCCTGAAGATGACTGCCTGAGTTTTGTTGTCCCAGCCGCCCGCTGCGGCCCACACCGAAGAAGAACCGCGATGACCTATGCCGAAGCCCTGACCGCGCTGATCGAGCGGCGCGACCTCGACCGCGACCGGATGGTGCTGCTGATGCGCCAGGTGATGCAGGGTGAACTGACGCCGGCGCAGATCGCCGGCCTGATCGTGGCGCTGCGTGCCAAGGGTGAGACGGTCGACGAGGTCGCCGGCGCGGCATCGGTGATGCGCGAGCTGGTGACCCGGGTCGATGTCGCCGGTGTTGAAAACCTGGTCGATACCTGCGGTACCGGTGGCGATGCGCAGCATACGTTCAACGTGTCGACGACGGCGGCGCTGGTCGCCGCGGCGGCCGGCGCGCATGTCGCGAAGCATGGCGGCCGGTCGGTGTCGTCGCTCTGCGGCAGCGCCGACGTGCTCGAGGCGCTGGGCGTGCAACTCGGCCTCGATCCGGTTAAGGTCGCGCAGTCGATCCGCGAGGTCGGCGTCGGCTTCATGTTCGCGCCCAGCCACCATTCGGCGATGAAGCATGCCGCCCCGGTGCGCAAGGAGCTCGGCGTGCGCACGATGTTCAACATCCTCGGTCCGCTGACCAATCCGGCCGGCGCGCCGAACCAGGTGATGGGCGTCTTCCGGCGTGAACTGGTCGGGCTGCAGGCGCGCGTGCTGCAGTCGCTGGGCAGCCGGCATGTGATGGTCGTCCATGGTGCCGACGGGCTCGACGAAATCACCATCACCGGCGACACCGACGTCGCCGAGCTGCGCGACGGCAAGGTCACCGAGTACCGGGTGAATCCGGTGCAATTCGGCCTCGAGGTGTCGACGATCGCCGACATCCGGGTCGATTCGGTCGAGGCGGCGAAGGCGATGCTGCTCGGCGTGCTCGACAACCGGCCTGGGGCACCGCGCGACATCGTGGCGCTCAATGCCGGCGCGGCAATCTATGTCTCGGGTCTGGCGCCATCGCTCGAGGCCGGCGTCCAGCGCGCGCTCGAACGGATCGCCTCCGGTGCGGCGAAGGACAAGCTCGAGCAGCTGGTGGCGTTCTCGCGCCAGGCTGTGGCATGAGCACCAGCCCCGACATTCCCGACATCCTCGCCCGCATCCTGCAGACCAAGGCGGTCGAGGTCGCGCAGGCGCGCGCGGCGGTGCCACTAGCCGAGGTGAAGGCGCGCGTCTCCGGCGCGGCGCCGGCGCGCGATTTCGCCGGCGCGATCCGCGCGCGGGTCGAGGCCCGGCAGCCGGCGGTGATCGCCGAGATCAAGAAGGCGAGCCCCAGCCGCGGCGTGATCCGGGCAGACTTCCAGCCGGCCGAGATCGCCCGCAGTTACGAGCGCGGTGGCGCAGCCTGCCTGTCGGTGCTTACCGACGAGCAGTACTTCCAGGGCGCGCTGGCGTACATGACCGAGGCGCGCGAAGCGTGTTCGCTGCCGGTGCTGCGCAAGGAATTCATCCTCGACGAATACCAGGTGTACGAGGCGCGCGCAGCCGGTGCCGACGCGATCCTGCTGATCGTTGCCGCGCTGGACGATGCGCGGATGCAGGCATTCGAGGCGATCGCGCAGTCGCTCGGCATGGCGGTGCTGGTCGAGTCGCACGATGCCGCCGAACTGGAACGGGCGCTGAGGCTGCAAACGCCGCTGATCGGCATCAACAACCGCGACCTGCGCACCTTCGAGACATCGCTGGACACCACCTACGGCCTGCTGCGACAGATCGATGCCGGGCGGCTGGTGGTGACCGAGAGCGGTATTCTCGATCGGTCGCATGTGGATGCGATGCGCGCCCACGATGTGTATGGTTTCCTGGTCGGCGAGGCCTTCATGCGTGCCCCCGACCCCGGTACCCAGCTGCGCGCACTGTTCGACTGAGGAGCTGCTGATGCTGTCGCTGGCTGACCGCTGGATCGTGGAGTTCGATCGCGCGCTGCGCACGCTGTCCGGTGTAGCGAACCCGTCACGACCGTCGCCGGCCGCCGGCGAAGACCTTGTCGAGCTGTTGCCGGACGAGCGCAGCAAGTCGGGCGCGCTGATGCGGGTCGATCATTCCGGCGAAGTCTGTGCCCAGGCCCTGTATTCCGGCCAGGCCCTGACCGCGCGCGACCCGGCCAAGCGCGAGGCGCTGCTGCAGGCGGCGCGCGAAGAGGGCGACCATCTCGCCTGGACGCGCGACCGGCTGTGTGAACTCGGGGCCCACCAGAGCTTCCTGAACCCGCTCTGGTATGCCGGATCGTTCACGCTCGGAGCGGTGGCTGGCCTGGCGGGCGACCGCTGGAGCCTCGGCTTCGTGGTCGAGACCGAGCGCCAGGTCGAAGCCCACCTCGACAGGCACCTGGGCGAACTGCCAGCCAACGACTCGCGCAGCCGGGTCATCCTCGAGCAGATGCGGCTGGACGAGATCCGCCACGCCCGGCAGGCGATCGCGAGCGGCGCCGCGAAGCTGCCGCAGCCGATCGCCGCGGTGATGCGTGCCACGTCCAAGGTGATGACCGGCAGCGCGTACTGGGTCTGACCCCGGGGTCAGACCCCAGGGTCGGGAGGCGGACTGCCGGTGGCAGGTTCAGCCCTGCGGTGCCTCGATCAGTTCGAAGTCGTGCGTGATCGTTGCCGTCTTCGCCAGCATGATCGACGCCGAGCAGTACTTCTCGGCAGACAGGTGGATCGCCCGCTCGACCACCTCGGGCTTGAGCCCGCGGCCGGTGACCTTGAAGTGGAAGTGGATGCGGGTGAACACCTTCGGGTCCTGGTCGGCGCGCTCGGCATCGATCTCGACGGCGCAGTCGGTCACCGCATGGCGTCCCTTGCGCAGGATGTGCACCACGTCGTAAGCCGTGCAGCCGCCCGTGCCCAGCAGCACGGTCTCCATCGGCCGCGGGCCGAGGTTACGGCCGCCGCCGTCCGGCGGCCCGTCCATCACGATTGCGTGACCCGACTCGCTTTCGCCGAGGAAGGTGACCCCTTCGACCAGCTTTACCCTGAGTTTCATCGCCGTCTCGCTGCAGATCGAGCCGGGCGCACCGCGCCGTCAGCCCCGGACGGCGGAGTTTAGTCGATACCAGGCCCGCCCCAGCCATTCGCGCATCGCGATATGGGTGTTGCGCAGCGCCTGCCCCGACGGGATCCAGGCCATCGGCGACGGCGTGATGGACGTGTAGCCGGTCGGTGCGGCGATCACCTCGAAGCCGGCCTGCTCGAACGCGCGGCGCGCGCGCGGCATGTGCCAGGCGTGGGTGACGAGGTAGACGCTGCGGATCGCCTCGGGCGCCAGCAGGGCCTGGGCGCGTACCGCGTTTTCGCGCGTGTTCAGGGAATCGGCCTCGATCCAGCGTGGCGGTGCATTGAAGTCCGCCGTCAATGAATCGCGCATGGTCTCGGCCTCGGACAGGCGGGTGTCGATCGGCCGGCCACCGCTGACCAGTATCGGCAAGCCGGTGCGTCGATGCAGCCAGGCGGCATAGCGCAGCCGCTCCAGCGTCGCCGGGTTCACGGTGTCGGTGCCGTATTCGG
>CAMDXD010000306.1 GCA_945877995.1 Bordetella parapertussis | reverse complement strand
TGATGGAGATGGGCATCGACCGCATCCTGTTCGGGATCGACTACCCGTACTGCGAAAACGCGCCCGGTACCGAGTGGATGAAGGACGTGCCGCTGTCGACCGAAGACCGCATCAAGATCCTGAACGGCAACGCGAAGAAACTGCTACGGATGTAGCGTGCCCGCGGCTGATGCCCGGTGGCCCCTAAGCCGCCGGGCTGCGGCCCGGCGGCTCTATGGTGCCGATGTGCACGCCGTAGCTGCCCCGCCGGCGGTCGTCGAAGTAGTGGGTGAGGGTGTTGCGCACCGTGGCGAACGCCATCTCCTGCCAGGGGATGTCTGCCTCGCAAAACAGTTTCACCTCGAGCGACTCTTCGCCGGCGCTGAAATCGAGGTCCAGCAGCCGCGCGCGGAACAGCAGGTAGACCTGGCTGATGTGCGGGATGTTGTAGAGCGCATAGAGGTGCAGCAGCTCGACCCGGGCGTTGGCCTCTTCCAGCGTCTCGCGGGCCGCCCCCTGCATCGTGGTTTCGCCGTTTTCCATGAACCCGGCGGGAAGCGTCCAGTAGCCACGGCGTGGCTCGATCGCCCGCCGGCAGAGGAGGATGCGGTCGTCCCATTCGGGGATGCATCCGACGACCATCTTCGGGTTCTGGTAGTGGATCGTGCTGCAAGCGTCGCAGACGAAGCGCGGTACCGAGTCGCCAGCTGGCACCTTCAGGTTCACGTTTGCACCGCAGTGGCTGCAGAAATTCATCGTCTCGACCATGGCCCGGGAAGTGGATTATCGCATCGCCGCCGTCGTCACGGGCTGACCGCCGCCGGCGGGCCACCGTTTCGGAACGGCGCGTGTTCGTTCAGTTCATCGACATAGTGCGCGATGCCGCGCGCCTCGCGCTCGAGGAAATCCTCGACCGCGCGCGCGAACTGCGGATGGGCGAGCCAGTGCGCGGAATGGGTGACGACCGGTGTCAGGCCGCGTGCGAGCTTGTGTTCGCCCTGCGCACCGCCTTCGAACACCGCGATCCCGTTCGCGATGCAGTATTCGATGGACTGGTAGTAGCAGGTCTCGAAGTGCAGTCCCGAATGCCATTCGGTCCCGCCCCAGTAGCGGCCGTAGAGACGGTCCCCGGAATGCACGTCGAGCGCACAGGCGACGGGCCGCACATGCCCCGCGTCGCTGCGCTCACCGAGCACCAGCACGAAGTGGTCGGGCAGCGCCTGTGCCACCCGCAGGAAGAATTCGAGCGACAGGTAGGGTTTCTGCCCGTGCCGCCGGTAGGTGTCGGCATAGCAGCGGTAGAAGAACGCCCAGTCGCCCTCGGTGATTTCGGTGCCGCGTTTCCAGCGGTAGGTGATGCCCGCCTCGCGCACCTTGCGCCGTTCCTGTTTCACCTTCTTCCGCTTGTCGTGGTTCATCGTCGCCAGGAAGGCGTCGAAGTCGGGATAGCGAGCGCCGCCGTCGCCATCGCCATCGCCATTGTGCCAATGGAACTGCACGCCCTGGCGCGCCATCAGGCCCGCCGCCGACAGGACGGCCCGGTCGGCGGCCTGCGGATAGAGCAGGTGCAGTGACGACACCTCGAGGCGGCGCGCCAGCGCCAGGGCACCCGCGGCCAGCAGTTCGCGGTCCGCGTCGGTCGCGGCGAGCAGTCGCGGACCGCCGACCGGCGTGAACGGAACCGCACAAAGCAGTTTCGGGAAGTAGCGCATCCCGGCGCGCTCGTAGGCATCGGCCCATGCCCAGTCGAACACATACTCGCCGTAGGAATGACCCTTCAGGTAGAGCGGCATGGCGCCGGCCAGTTCGCCATCCCGATGCAGCGTAAGGAAGCGGGGCGTCCAGCCGGACTCCGGCGCCGCACAGCCGGTGTCCTCGAGCGCATGCAGGAACTCGTGCCGCAGAAACAGTTGCCCTCCGGCGAGCCGGTTCCATGCGCTCGCGTCGATGTCGCCGATCGAGTCGTGGACCTCGACGACCTGCGCGCCGGTCGCCGGCGGCGGCATCCCGCCGGACACGGCGGTCATGCCCGGGCCCGGCTTGCGCGTGGGGTCGGCGAGCACCGCCCGCGCGCTGGCGCCCGTTCGGGGAGGTTCGCCGGCAACCGGGTCGGAGGTCGCGCTGGCATCAGGCACCGGAGTCTTTCAAGCATGGGCTGGATGATATAGTCCTCGTCGTGAAGATAGCGCTTGCACAACTCAATCTAACCCTCGGCGACCTCGCGGGCAACGCGGCAAAGATTGTCGGTGCTGCGCGCTCTGCGCAGCAGGCCGGCGCGACGCTGCTGGTGACGCCCGAGCTCGCGATCTGCGGCTATCCGCCAGAAGACCTGCTGTTGCGGGAAGATTTCTACCGATACTGCGACGAGGCGGTGGACCGTGTCGCGCGCGAGGCGCCAGACATCACCATCGTCATCGGCCATCCGCGCTCGGTTGGTGGCCGCCGCTACAACGCGGCCTCGGTGCTCAGGGGCGGCCAGGTGGTCGCCTGCTACCACAAGCAGAACCTGCCCAACTACACGGTGTTCGACGAGCAGCGCTACTTCGACGCCGACACGGCGCCCTGCGTGTTCGAGCATGAAGGCGTGCGCTTCGGCGTCAATATTTGCGAGGACGTCTGGGGGCCGCAGGGCAGGGCGCATGGCGAGCCGCGGCCGTTCCTGCACGGCGAACATGCGGTAGCGAGCGAATCCGGCCCAGCGCCGGCGCCGCTGGCCGCGCGCGAGGCGGGCGCGCAGTGCCTGCTGGTGCTCAACGCCTCGCCCTACCATGTGCAGAAGCAGCGTGCGCGCTACGACGTGGTGCGCAAGCGGGTCGCCGAGACCGGCCTGCCGGTGGTGTTCGTGAACCATGTCTGTGGCCAGGACGAACTGGTGTTCGACGGTGCGTCGTTCGCGGTCGATGCCGGCGGCGAACTGGCGCTGCAGATGCCGTGGTTCGAAGAGCAACTGGGCGTGGTCGAGTTCGATGGCCAGCGGCTGCTGCCAGGGGCGCTCGCCCCTGAACTCGAACTCGAGGAAGAGGTCTATCGCGCGCTCTGCCTGGGCGTGCGCGACTACCTCGGCAAGAACGGTTTCCCGGGGGCGCTGCTCGGCTTGTCCGGCGGCATCGATTCGGCGCTGACACTCGCGATCGCGGTCGACGCGATCGGTGCCGACAAGCTGCATGCAGTGATGATGCCCTCGCAGTTCACCGCCGGCATGAGCGTGGACGATTCGCGCCAGATGGTCGAGATACTCGGCGTGCGATACAGCGAACTGGCGATCAGGCCGGTATTCGATGCGTTCCTCGAGACCCTCGAGCCCGAGCTCAGGGGCACCAGCCCCGACACCACCGAAGAGAACCTGCAGGCACGTATCCGCGGCACGCTGCTGATGGCGCTGTCGAACAAGTTCGGGTCGATCGTGCTCACCACCGGCAACAAGAGCGAGATGAGCGCCGGCTATGCCACGCTGTACGGCGACATGGCGGGCGGCTTCGCGGTGCTGAAGGACATCTCCAAGACCCTTGTCTATCGCCTGTCGCGCTGGCGCAACCGCAACGGCGAGGTGATCCCGCAGCGGATCATCGACCGCCCGCCGAGCGCCGAACTGCGGCCCGACCAGACCGACCAGGACAGCCTGCCTGAATACGACGTGCTCGACGGCATCATCGAGGCCTACGTCGAACACGACCAGTCGCCCGAGCAGATCGTCGCCGCCGGTTTCGATCGCGCCGCGGTCGAGCAGGCCGTGCGGCTGATCCGGCTCGCGGAGTACAAGCGCCGGCAGGCGCCCGTAGGCATTCGCGTCACCCCGCGCGGGTTCGGCAAGGATTGGCGCTACCCGATCACCAACCGATTCCGCCACTGAACCACCGTCACTCAAGCCACCGACAGGAGCCATCGATGAAGAAGGTTGAAGCGATCATCAAGCCCTTCAAGCTCGAAGAGGTCCGCGAGGCGCTGTCCGAGGTCGGTGTGAGCGGGCTCACCGTGGGCGAGGTCAAGGGCTTCGGCCGACAGAAGGGCCATACCGAGCTCTACCGTGGCGCCGAGTACGTGATCGATTTCCTGCCCAAGGTGAAGATCGAGGTGGTCGTGCCCGATGGCCTGCTCGATGCGGCGATCGAGGCGATCACCCGGTCTGCGCGTACCGGCAAGATCGGCGACGGCAAGATCTTCGTCTACGACGTCGAGCAGGCGATCCGCATCCGCACCGGCGAGACCGGCGAAGCCGCGATCTGATCGGTTGTCGCGCGCGAGTCTGTTCCTAGCCTCGCTTGCGCGCCTTCAGCAGCACGAACATCGCGCCACCGCCGCCGTCGCTCGGCGTGGCCTCGCAGAAGGCCAGTACCTCGTCGCGCTGCGCCAGCCAGTGCGCGACCCTGGACTTCAGCACGGGCTCCCGGTTGCGCGAGCGCAGGCCCTTGCCGTGGATCACCCGGATGCAGCGCGCGCCCCGTCGTGTGCATTCCGACAGGAAGGCGGCCAGGTGTACCCGCGCTTCTTCGCGGGTCATCCCGTGCAGGTCGATCTCGCCCTGGAGGATCCAGTGTCCACGGCGCAGCTTCCGGAACACCAGCGGCGACACGCCGTCGCGCTTGAACGCCAGCTGTTCGCCGGTCTGGTTGTCGAATTCCCAGGCGACCGTGTCGCTCAGGCTGTCGGCCAGCGCTGCACGGTCGTCTGCCCAGCGCTGCAGCGGCAGCGGGCGCACCCGCGGCGGGGGCGGTAGCACGCGCCCTGCGTCCGGCAGCGGGCTTGCATCGGAAACCGCGGCTCTGAACAGCCCTGCATCGGACAGGTCGACCGCCGGCGGGACCACCGGCACCAGCGGCGGTGGGCGTTCAGCGGCTCGGCTACCGCGGCCCTGGCTGGCGCGCGTGCCGATGGTGACCGCGCGCAAACGCCTGAAACGGTCGTCCATCGGACACCCGCATCGCCGGCCGCGGCGCCTACTTCAGCCCGTCGAGATAGCGCTCGGCATCCAGCGCCGCCATGCAGCCGGTGCCGGCGCTGGTGATCGCCTGCCGGTACACGTGGTCCTGCACGTCGCCGGCGGCGAATACGCCCGGCACCGAGGTGGCGGTGGCGTTGCCTTCAGTGCCGCTGCGGGTGGTGATGTAGCCACCCTTCATCTCGAGCTGGCCCTCGAAGATGCCGGTGTTCGGCGTATGGCCGATCGCGATGAACACGCCGTGCACCGTGAGGTCTTTCTTCTCGCCGGTTCCGGTCGAGCGGATGCGCAAGCCGGTCACGCCCTTGTCGTCACCCAGCACCTC
>CAMDXD010000305.1 GCA_945877995.1 Bordetella parapertussis | reverse complement strand
CCGCGAACGGGCGGCCGGGCGCCAGCGGCCCGTCGAGCGATAGCGACAGCACGAGCTGCTTGCGCGACGCCTCGGCGACGCCCAGGCGCCCGCTCGAACCATCGCGGAACACCAGGTCGAAGTTCTCGCGTACCGGGTCAAAGGTGACTTCGCGCAGCGCGACATACGGGCGGCCGTCATGCTCGATCGGACCGAACAGGAAGGAACTGCCATAGGCACTGTCGGGCAGCGTCGATGGCGGCAGCGGCTTGGGGCGCCAGTAGCCGTCCGACGGATAGAGCACGAGGATCTCGACATCGCGCGGCGCGGGCTCCGGGCCGGGAACCGCCAGCCGCACCAGTTGCACGAGATGCAGGCCGCGCTCCACGCGGTCG
This sequence comes from Bordetella parapertussis, assembly GCA_945877995.1. GTDB lineage: Bacteria > Pseudomonadota > Gammaproteobacteria > Burkholderiales > CAIKXV01 > CAIKXV01. The sequence continues at coordinate 4,867 of CAMDXD010000305.1, read as the reverse complement.
CCCACGCGGAAATCGACCGACTCCGGCCGCCAGAACGTCGGGAATGCGTGTCCCACCAGTCGCGTACGGGCGTCCTCGTACAGGGTCACCGTTCGAGGTTCGAACGTGTACACCGGGTCGTTCGACATGTCGCAGTTCGTGAAGTCGGGCGCCGTGCTGTCTTTCACCACCGAGGCAATGTACGGCGGATGCTCGGCCACGATCCGGAACGCAGCGATGCCGGTGCCCACGACCTTCACATAGACGTTGTCTTCTTCCGCGCACCGCGTCGGCTGGCTGGCGTTGATGAACTCGGCCTGCAACGGCATCGCCGCGCGGCGTGCCGGGTCGATGACCGTACAGCCGACCATTCCTGCCAACGCAGCGGCCGCCAGCAGCCAGGCAAAGACCTTGCGCATCAGCCGTTCGCCGCCAGCGCGGGCTCGACGCCGGGCGCGAACAGTTCGGCGGCGGCGTCGGTTGCCACCGCCGCAGCCGGCCATGTCTCATCGGGCGTGCGGCAGAGGCCGGCGCGCGCCATTGTCCGGCCGAGGGCGGGCGAGGCCGAGGCCATCGCGAGCGGTATCGCAAGCAGCAGGCCGAGGTAGATCGGCAGGCCGAACCAGAATGCCCCGGGCGCGATCCACAGCGTCGCGCCGGCCAGGATCAGGCCGGTCAGCGCCTGTGGCCAGAGGCAGCGCACCGCCACCGATAGCGGCACCTGCGCGGCGTCGCGCTGCTGGGCAGTCCAGCCGACGCGGCGGCCGAACGGCAGGCCGAGCAGGAAGATGCTGATGGCGACCGCCGAAACCGGCGCCAGCAGCGTGGTCAGCAGCAGTTCGATGAAGGCGCTGGCCAGGATGCGCAGCGTTCCGCCGAAGGCGGCCCGCAGCCGCGCACGCGCCAGCACGTTGAGCAGGGTCGCCAGCTTCGGCGCGAAGGTCATGGTGAGGATGGCCACGAACAGCATCAGGCCGGTATCGGGGCGCAGCGGCAGCTGCCGCACCAGCCCCGCGAACATGAGCAGCAACCAGGCGAGCGAGCCGAAATACATCGCGATCGCCAGCACCAGCTGGATGCGGCTTACCGGCAACAGGTCGCGCAGCCCGAGCAGTTTCAGGTACTGCATGTTGCCCTGGCACCAGCGCAGGTCGCGGCGGATGAACTCGGGCAGCGCCGGCGGATTCTCTTCCCAGCTGCCTTCTTCGACCGGAAGTACCCGTACTTCGTAGCCGGCACGGCGCATCAGCACCGCCTCGACCTGGTCGTGGCTGAGCACATGACCGCCGAGCGGCGGGCCGCCGGGCAGCACCGGCAGGTGGCAATGCGCTGTGAACGGCGCGACGCGCAGGATCGCGTTGTGGCCCCAGTAGGGACCGCAATCGCCCTGCCAGAATGCGGAGCCGAGCGTGTACGACCGCATGCCCAGGCGCATGCCGAACTGGAACACCCGTGCAAACGGGCTCGCGCTCGGCAGGCCGGTCACCAGCGTCTGCACGATCCCGAGGTGCGGACGCGCCTGCATGATGCGCACCAGCCGCAGCATCGACTGCGCGGTCATCACGCTGTCGGCATCGAGCACGATCGCGAACGGATGGCGGTCGCCCCAGCGTTCGCAGAAGTCGCGGATGTTGCCCGCCTTGTAGCCGGTGCAGACGGTACGCTGCCGATAGGTCACCTGCACGAGGCCGTCGAAGCGCGCGGAAAGCGCCACAGCCGTCTCCGCCTCGGCGGCGGCTATGGCTGCGTCGTCGCTGTCGCTCAGCATGTAGAGATGGAAGGCGGACGCATGACCGGTGGTGACGAGCCCCTGCAGCATCCATTCGAGGTTGCGCCGCAGCCGCCGCGTATCCTCGTTGCGCACACAGATCAGCAGCGCGGTGGTGGTGTCGATGGGCGTATCGTCAGCTACGTTGCACAGGTCGGGTGCCACCGCGCTCGCCGGGTCGCGGCTGAAAGTCATCACCGCGAAGCCGATCACGGCGTTCCAGAACCCGATCGTGGTCCAGGGCAGCGTCAAGGCAAAGAGCGCCAGCATCAGCAGCCCGATCGGGTCGACATCGTCGACAAACAGCGTCAGCGCCATCAGCCAGAGCAGCGCGCCCGAGGTCGACAGCACCAGCGCGGCAAAGCCGGCGCGGCGCCATCTCATGGAGGGAAGAACGCGTTCGGGGGCCACGGCCAGCCGGTCCGCGGCGGGTGTTTCGTTCGACATCTGCATCGCCTGCTAGGTCATCCGTTTCAGGAGGCCGTCACGGCGGACGAACGTGTGGTACACGACGCCGGCCAGATGGCCTCCGATCAGCAGGATGATCGTGATCGCCCCGCACCAGTGGAACAGCGAAAGCCATTGCGCCAACGGCTCGTTCTTGCCGATCGGGGACGGCAGCGGCAGCACGCCGAATACCGACAGCGGGAAACCCCACGCATTGGTCGCGAGGAAGCCGATCACCGGCATCAGGAACAGCAGCGCATACAGCGCGACATGGGTCATGTGCGCACACAGGCTGACCAGTGCGGGCGTATCGGCTGGCAGCGGCGGCGGCGGATGCAGCCGACGATGGACGACGCGCGCCAGGGCCAGGACGAACACGATCACGCCCAGGCTCTCGTGCACGTTGTAGAGGCGCATCTTGAACGCCTCGTCGGCCGGCTCGAAATAGACGATCCAGAGCCCGGCGACGATGATCACCAGCATCAGGCCGGCGGTGATCCAGTGCAACCATCGGGCAGGTGGCAGGTAGCGCAAGGCGGGCAGGATGCTGTCTCCGGGCGGGCTCTGGCGGCAGCGACACGGTCGCGCCTTCATGTTGCCTGCGGGCTGCAGGGCAAACCTGTGGATATTACTACGTCGATACGCCGCAAGGCACCGGGTGCAGCGTGTCCGTCTGTCGACCGCACCAGTCTACAGTGTCAGTCGACCGCGTCAGTCCGATGCGCGACCGGCGGCGGCCGGCGCGCAACGTCGGCCCCGCGACCGGCAGGCGGGCGATCCGTCCCGGCTCAATCGACCTGGATGTTCGCCCCGCGGATGACCTTCTCCCACTTGGCGATTTCGGTCTTGATGAAGGCGGTGAACGCGTCCGGCGTGCTGCCGATCGGGTCGGCACCCAGGCTCGCGAACCGTTCGCGCACTTCGGCGGTCTTCAGCAGCGCGGCGGTGTCGCGCCACGCCTTGTCGACGATCGCCTTCGGCAGCCCGGCCGGCCCGAGCATGCCGAACCAGAGCGAAACGGCGTAGCCCGGCACGCCGGCTTCGGACACCGTCGGGATGTCGGGCATCGCGGCCGACCGCCGGGGGCTGCCGATCGCCAGCGCGCGCAGCTTGCCGCTCTTGATCTGCGCACCGATCGAAATCAGGTTCTCGAAGATCATGCCGGCTTCGCCGCGCATCAGACCGATGACCGACTCGGTACCCTTGTACGGCACGTGCACGATGTCGACCTTCGCCAGGCTCTTGAAAAGTTCCATCGCCATATGCGGCGAACTGCCGTTGCCACCGGAGGCATAGTTGAGGCTGCCCGGCTTCGCACGGGCCAGCGCGAGCAGTTCCTTCACCGACTTCACCGGCAGCGACGGATGCACCGCGAGGAAGGTGTCGATCGACACCACCTGCGTGATCGGCGTGAAGTCGCGCAGCGGGTGGTAGTCGAGTTTCTTGTACAGGCTGAGGTTGGCGGCGTGGCTGAGGCCGACCATGAACAGCGTGTAGCCATCGGGCGGGGCCTTCGCCACGCTCATCGCGCCGATGTTGCCGCCGGCCCCCGGCCGGTTGTCGACCACGATCTGCTGTCCCCAGCTCGCCGTCAGGCTCTGGCCGACGACACGGGCGAGGCCGTCGGTCGCGCCGCCCGGCGGGAAAGGGATCACCAGCCGCACGCTGCGCTGCGGATAGTCCTGGGCAGAGGCACCCGCGGCGAGGATCACGGCGAATGCGGCGAACGAAAGCAGAAGTGCGCGGGCAGGCAGTTTCATTGGAATACTCCAGTGTCGGTACATCCAGCCATGCATGAACCGTACCGGCCGGATCGAAGGTGGCTCAACGCATCACGCGCTGGCGGTGGCGATCGCGGGCCAGCGCGCGGCCCACGGATGCGCTTCCTCGAACTGCCGTGCCAGCTGCAGCACGGTGAGGTCGTCGCCGAACGCCCCGACCAGCTGCATGCCGATCGGCAGGCCTGCTGGCGACGGATCGACAGGGACGCTGATCGCCGGCAGGCCCGCGGCGTTTACATAACCCGAAAAGAGCCCCGACCCGCGCGCGGCGGCGGGCCGGCCATCGATCTCCTTCGGGAACGAGTGCTCGACCGGCCAGGGCATGGCGGTGGAAGTCGCGGTCAACAGGATGTCGAAGGTCTCGAACTCGGCGCTCGCGCGGGCGCGCAGCGCCTGCAGCGAATCGAGCGCGTTCACGTAGTCGGTCGCGGTCAGGCGCAAGCCCTTCGTGCCCCAGTCGAGGATGGCTTCGCCTACCTTCTCGCGCCAGTCGGCATGCTTCTCGACCACGCGCGCCACGGCCGCGCCGCTGAGCACGCCGCGGATCGCATCGACCTGGTCGATGTCGAACGGCACTGGCCCCTCGACCACCTCGTGGCCGAGCGCGGCGACCTGCTGCGCGGCCTGGGCGATCGCGGCGCGCACCTGCGGGTCGACCGGCTCGCTGCCGATACCGGATACGTAGCGGATGCGCAGCCTGCGCAGCGTCCCGGGCTGCAGCGCCTGCGGCAGCGGCCGGTCGCCAAAGGCCAGCGAGGCCCGATCCGCGGCCTCCGGCTGCGCCACGATACGGAACACCTCGTACAGTTCCGCAACCGTGCGCGCTGCCGGGCCGATCACCTGGAAATCGTTGGCGAGCGCAGGGAATCCATGGCGGCGCGGGATGCGTCCG